>DATMMY010000335.1:0-9885 GCA_035569515.1 Candidatus Solibacter sp.
CACCAAATTGCCGTTGCCGTCCAGGAAGGAGGTAGTGCCGTCGCTGACCATCTGCTCAATCTCGCCGGTACCGAAAACACCTTTACCGGTCTCGAAAGTCCAGAACTGGTTATTGCTGCTGGTGGGGGTGAAAGGCCCAGCGGGCCCGTTGAACTCGTCACTCCACACCAGCACCCAATTCGTCTGCGCGCTGGCCCATGGCGCCAGCAACAGGAATGCCGCCGCCAGGAACAGCAAGTATCTCCATTTTGCGGAGGTGGAGGATGGCCTCATTCGCGTGGGCTGATCGGTACGAAACTGCTTTGCTTGAAGACGTCGTGGTCGCTGCTTCATCGTCATGGATGGTTCCCTTCTAAAATCTTGAAAGTTGTTTTTGTTCTGGAGGGCCGCAGCCTTCTGCTCTCGCCGTCTACTGCGCAGATACCGGGCGGCCCTCCGGATAAATCGGCTACTGGACCTCGATCCCGCTCACCAGCGACTGATTGACCACCGACGTGAACTGGATCACATACTGTCCGCTGGAGTTTGCGTTCACAGTGAACTGCTTGATGACGCCCTTGTTCTTAGCGCCGGCGGCCGCGAAGATGTCGAAAGCGCTCAACACCTGCGTGCCGTTGATGGCGACGTTGAAGGTCCGGGAGCCGGCCGCGGTAAAGAAGGTTTCGGCAAAGTGCAGCCGCACGGTGTGGCTCGATCCGGCGCCAAACCCCGTAATCGTGTAAGTAAAGTTGCCGACGCGCCCGGTCTGGTACACGGCCATGGGCGCGGGATTTGTCACCCCGGTCAGGTCAATGGTGTTGGCGTGGTTGATCGTACCGCCACCAACGAAATCCATGTCGGCAACGAACGGACTCACGGCCGGACCGCCGCTGTTGATCTGCACTCCTCCCGTAGTCACTGCTTGCGTGGTCGCGCTGGCCTGGTTCGACGGCCCGGACGTGCCTCCCGAGTTGGTCGCCTCTACCAGGTAGAAGAAGGTGGTGGAAGCTGCCAGCCCGGTATCCGAGAAAGACGTCCCGCTCACGCCGCTGGCAACCTGGTTGGCAGCCGAAGGCGTGAATCCTGACGTGGTGCTACGGAACACGTTGTAGCTCACCGCGCAGGACGACGTGCTGGCCGTCCAGCTCAGATTGATCTGGCTGCTGGATGTCGCTGTCGCACTAAGACCGGCAGGAGTGCTGGGCGTAGTGCAAGGCGCGCCGGAGGTGATCTCAATCCCGCTCACCAGGGCTTGGTTGATCACCGAGGTGAACTGGATTACGTACTGCCCGCTGGAGTTCGCGTTCACGGTGAATTGCTCAACAACGGCCTTATTCTGGGCGCCAGCGGCGGCAAAGATATCGAAATTGGTCAATACCTGCGTGCCGTTGATGCTCACGTTGAAAGTCCGCGAGCCGGCCATGGTGAAAAATGTCTCGGCGAAGTGCAGCCGGACGGTCTGGCTTGATCCAGCCGCGAAGCCTGGAATCGTATATGTGAAATTCCCAACGCGCGCTGTCTGGTACACGGCGGCGGGCGCGGGATTTGTCACTCCGCTCACGTTGATGGTGTTGGCGTGATTAATCGTCGTTCCGCCGTTGAAATCCTGGTCGACGAGAAATGGGCTGACAGCCGGACCGCCCGCATTGATCGCAATGCCTGTGATCGGGGGGCCGGTGGTCGCGGTGGCCTGGTTAGAGGGCGTGGATGAGCCGGCCGGATCGACTCCCTCCACTACATAAAAGTAAGTGGTAGCGGGGGCAGCCGTGGTGTCCGAGAAGGTGGTGGCGCCAAATATGCCGCTCGCAATCTGGTTGCTGCTGGACGGTGTGAAGCCGGAGGTTGTGCTGCGAAAGACACTATAGCTAACGGTGCAGGACGCGGTGCTCGCTGCCCAACTCAGATTGACTTGGTTGCCGGAGACCGCGGTCGCACTCAGTCCGGTTGGGGCCGTGGGTATGGTGCAATTCGTGGGCAGCAGGCCATAGACGCACAGTTGCCCGGTACTTGCATTGGCCGTACCAAAACTTCCCAGATACACCTTGCCGTTGGCAATTGAGGCATAGCCATTCTTGGCGAAGTTGTTGCACGTATCGCGGCCTGCATTCTGTTGATTGTTCCAGACCTCGGTGGCAATGTTGTTGGCGTCGTAAGCCCTGAGCACGCCCGGCACCGAGCCATGATTGGCGTCGCCGCTGAGGACGGCATTGGCCCACACGATGCCATTGGTGTTGCCATTGGCTGAAAGCGAAAGATAAGCGCCGGGTTCGCCTCCTATGAAATCCGGGCCAGTCTGGAAGTTAGGTGTGTTCAGGCTGTTGCCATTGAACTGAAACGCCTTCAGGTTGTCGCTTTGCGCCCACATGTAAACTTCGGGGCCATTCACTGCGCCATTCCAGTAGATGGCGCTTCCATGCAGCGGGCCACCTAGTTTCAGCGTCTGCACCGCGCTCGCGTCGCCGAGATGTCCCAGGCTGGCGGAGTTGATGACATACCCTGTCGACGATTTGCCGACCATGATTAGCCGTCCACCGGGCGGAACCAGGAGCGGGCCGGAGGTGTCGAGATCCAAATCGCCGCCATCCAGGTTCGCGTGGTTCGCGGGGGTAAACCAATCCGCGAGCGCGAGGCCGGAGGTCAGCTTGATGAAACTTTCGCTGAAGTTCGAGACGCCATCCCAGGTGCCGTTGCTCGTTCCAAAATAAATGTTGCCGGATGCATCCACGGCCGGGCCTTGCCCTGACATCCACAGGCTGTTGCCGTTGCCGGTGGGCGAGGTGTTAAAGACCGCGCCTTTCGCCAGGCTCGAAGGATTGTAGGCAAACAGGAACCCGTGATACGTTCCCATGTCGCAATGTGAGCTGAAGGGAATCAGAAGGCTACCATTGGCCAGCGTTAAAGCTGCCCGCTGATTCTGGGCCAGTGCGCTGAAGCCGGCATTGGTAATCTGGACCGGACTTCCCGCCCGGTCAGCGCCCGTGGTGATATCGAGCGCGTGCAGCATGAAGGAAAAGACGCCCCCGGTATTCAGGGAGTTCACCACATAAAGGGTTCCGGCTGCCGGATCAATCACCGGCGTGCCAACGATTCCCGCGTTGCCGTTGATATCAACGCAGCCAGCGCCGTAGTTGGCGTTGGAGATGGGTGTCCCTAGATTGACCTGCCAAAACTGCGCGCCGGTATCGGCATCGAGCGCATAAACGCTATTGTTGGTGGTGGCCACGTATACCACATTGTGGGTCCCACCGCCGATGCTGACGTTCGATACCACCAGCGGCTGCGCGTAAACCTGATTGTCTACCGCAATCTTAAACAGCAGGCCAAACTGGTTGGGGTTCACGTTCGATGGCGTCAGTGTCGTTTCGTTCAGGTTTTGGCCGGTTCGACCAAGGTCATTATGCTGGGTAACAACGTTGACCTGGGCCTGGCCGCTTATGCCCGTCAGGAGAATCAGGAGAAGAAAAACCAACCCAAAGGTCAGCAAAAGTCTCAGCCGTTCACTCTTCATGGAGGTCCTTTTCTTGGCTATGCGCCGATTGCGATTCCGTCAGCGTAAAGCTGACTTTCGGAGTTGAATCCTCTTGGAGGAGCTTCGGAGCATGACTTTGAATTCTTCGCCTTCAGCCTGTCTTACCTGAAGCCATCTCACAATGTGCGATGGTTACCCTTGCGAGTTTCAAAGTGACCCAGTGCTAATCTCCCAAATGTGGCCGGGCCATCAACGCCGTGGCAGCGTTGTGATGCAAGTGGAACGGCCGCAAACTACAGGCCAATGAGTTAAGCAGTGTTGAGGAAGATAGTGAAGTTACCTAACTGTGAATTCACTGTTAGAAGCAGGCGTTATCGTGCTTCAGAGAATGGAGAAGTCTCAGAATGTGGTGTTTCACGAGTTTTTGCTTAGCGATTCTTAGGGGATACTGGGATTTCTGCCGTGGTAGCCGGTTTTGCCAGCGTAAGCCGGCCCTGGAGTTGAATGCTCTCGCAGGAGCTTCCCACCAGCACTTCAAACTGTCCGGGCTCCGCATGCCACCTCTTGGAATCCACGTCGTAGTAGGACAATGCCCGTTCGTCCAGGATTAACTTGACCCGTCGTTTTTCTCCGGGCTTCAGAATGACCTTACTAAAACCTTTTAGTTCTTTCGCCGGACGCGGCAATTTAGCATGCTTGTCAGCCACATACACCTGGGCCACTTCAGCGCCTTCGCGCTTCCCGGTGTTGGTAATGTCGAATGCCACTTCGGTCTGCCAGCCACCTTTTGTGGCTCCGGGTTCAACGGAGAGATTGCTGTAGGCGAAGCTTGTATAGGAGAGTCCGTATCCAAATGGGAACAGCGGCTTCTTGCCGGTGTGTTGGTAGCCGCGATAGCCAACGAACACGCCTTCCTTGTACGCCACCTGGGTGGCGCCGGCTGCAGGGTAGTAGGTGTCGTGGACGGGATTGTCCTCCCATCGCCGTTCAAAGCTGACCGGCAGGCGGCCCGACGGATTCACCTCGCCGAACAGGATTTCCGCCAGCGCCGTGCCTCCTTCCTGACCCGGATACCACGCCTGCAAAACAGCAGAAGTGTTGTCAAGCCAGGAGTTCATGTCCACCGCTCCACCGCCCGTGATCACCACCACGACATTCTTATTGGCCGCGCACATCTCGCGGATGAGCTGTTCCTGTCCAGGCGGCAGGCGGAAGGTACGGTCGGCGGCTTCACTCTCAGTCTCCGGATCAAATCCGACCGCAACTACCACTACGTCGGACTTGGCCGCCAGTAGCTTTGCCTGTTGCTCCACGACGCCATCATGAGGGACGACCCCCAGCCTCAACCTAGTCCCCAGCCAGCCGGAACGTCCGTGGTGTTCCAGAACGAACTTATGGCTTGTCGCTTCAAACTGAAGGCTGACGGAGTTCATGAGGGCCGTGGTGACGTTCCAGTTGTCAAAGACGAGCTGGCCGTCGACATAGAGACGATAAAAACCTCCATCTTCGCCGGTTGATTCGACAAAAACGTCGTACAAGCCGGCCCGTTCCGGAAGGTAGTAGCCTTTCCAGCGGTCGGAGAAGGTGTGCTCCGGAAAGACCTGTCTTGAACTTCCGCCAAAGTTGACGTGCGGTTCTGTGCGCATCAAGACCGGAAATCCTGACAGGTCAGGGCTCTCGAAGTATTCGGCGTGTAGGCCCGGCTCGCCGTTCGTGGCCTTCGTAGAAAAATTAGTGCTCCCGGCCAACTCCTCTAAAGTCGGTATTCCACGGGCGTAATACACGGGCGCGGACGTCCCCAGATAATTGCCGAGACCCTGGAGAAAGCTGACGGAGGCAAACGGCTGCACGCGGGCGCTACCGCCTCCGACAGGCACTGCAGGATAGGCATTAGGCCCGATCACCGCTATGGATTTGATCTTGCCTTTGCTGAGAGGAAGCAGTTGGCCCTCATTCTTCAGCAGCACCATACTTTCACGCGCCGCCTGCAGCCCCACCTGCCTCCCTTGCTGGTTGTAGCGCGGAACAGAGAGGTCCGTCTGCTCACGATCCAGCCAGCCGAATCGAGCAGCCACGCGCAGGATGCGCCGGACTTTGTCATCAATCGTCGCAACAGAAACTTTGCCTTGCTGAACGGCAGGCAGGAGGTTCTTTCGATTCAGGAACTCGCCGGATGGCATCTCCAGATCGAGTCCGGCGTTGGCTGTAGCAACGGCGTCGTATGTGGAGGTCCAATCCGACATGATGATGCCGCTGAAGCCCCATTCCTTTTTCACCACGTCATTATTCAGATAGCCGTTCTGGGTAAGATGCACGCCATTCGTCAGGTTGTAGGAATCCATAATGGCCCCGACGTGAGCTTCTTTCACCGCAGCTTCAAATACCGGCAGGTAGATCTCGCGGAGGGTGCGTTCGTCAATGACCGAGTCGGTATTATGGCGGTCAAACTCCGAATTGTTTCCCATGAAATGCTTGACCGTGGCGCTTACGCCCTGGCTTTGCACTCCTTTGATATAGCCAACCGCAACGCGCGAAGCAAGGAAGGGATCTTCGCCGAAATACTCAAAATTTCTGCCGTTCATGGGAGCACGATAGATGTTGACTCCCGGCCCCAGCAGAAAATGAACGCCCTTGGCCCGTGCGTCCCTGCCGATTTCGGTACCGACCTGCTCGGCCAGCGCGGGATTCCAGGTTGCCGCAAGAGCTATGCCGCCGGCCATGGTGGTGGCGGGCCCGTCATTGCGGACACCCAGAGGCCCGTCCGCCATCCTGAGGCGAGGTACGCCCAGCCGGGGTACACCGCGCACGTAAAAATCGTCGACCCCGCCCAGCAGGTCAATCTTCTCTTCGAGTGTCATCTGACTGAGAATGGAGTCGAGCCGACGCTCTGTTTGGTCCGCAGACGTCGAAGGAGATTGCGCCAGCCCGCACAGGGTGAAAAGAACGACAATTGCTGTCCCAGCTAATATTTTTTGCGGGCGACGCAGTGTGGACAATCCTAAGGCCAGCGGCCGGCGGCTGCGCGCTGTTCTAACGCGCTTGAGCGCTTTGCACTTCACGATAAAATTTTTGAAGGACAAAGAAAGCCTTCTTTTTCTCCCCATGCTCGGTTACCAGCCCTTTGCGATTGAAGTAATCTTCGATTCCCGGAAGCGTGCGCCTCGGGCTGCGAAAGTCTTTCAGAATCCACGGCGTAATTCCACGCAGAAATGGAATGCGTTTCAGCATGGCGATCTGGTGCTGGTAGAGGTTTTCCTGATACTCCTCGCTCCAGCGCGTGAGCGCATCGCCATGGTAGCCGAAGCGCGCGTCGCCCCCAAATTCACTCATGATCAGCGGCTTATCGTAATTTGAGACCCAATCAATGGAATCTGCCGTCGCTGGGGTATGAGTATACCAGCCAATATATTCATTGTTCCCCAGCACGTCGAGATCGTTTGCAATGGGGTCTTTGATACTGACCCGGATGCGGTCTCCCTGAACGTCCTCGTGAGCTTGAAGAGCGGCGGAGACCAGACGGGTTGGATCAGAGGCGTGGGCATCCTGAATGAGCTGCCGCAGGAAGTGATTACGCGCATCGCTGATGGGCGTCTCATTGGCCATGGAGTAGATCAGGAGAGAGGCGCGATTGTGGTCGCGCGTAATCATCTCTTTCAACTGATTTTCGGCAGCGCGCAAAGTCTGGGGGTTTTCCCACTGGATGTTCCAGTAAACCGGGACCTCGGCCCAGACCATCACTCCCATTTGATCGGCCATGCGCAGCATGGCCTCGTTATGCGGATAGTGCGCCAGCCGCACGAAGTTGCAGCCCAGCTCTTTGGCCCAACTTAGAAGCGTTCGAGCATCGTCCTCGCTCCAGGACCGGGCGGGCCGCACTGGTGACTCTTCATGAATGCTGATGCCGCGCAGGAAGACTGGCGCTCCGTTGAGCAGGATGTCCGTGCCCCTGGTTTCTATGGAGCGAAATCCGATGCTCTCTGTGACATGGTCCGTCTGACTGACAATCTCAACCTTATAGAGCCGTGGGTTTTGGGGAGACCAGAGCGCCAGGTTCGCGTCGAAGGAAACCTCGGCGCGTCCCTTGGAATCTGTCTGGAACACCTTGGTGAGTCCGGTTTCCGGAATTCGAATGGTGACTTGCTGCTGAAGTTTTGGTCCGTTCAGTTGCACCCAACCCTTGATGTTTCGGGTTGACCCTTTGGCGAGTTGAATGACGTAGTCCTGAATAAATGTTTGCGGCACTTCAACCAGCGTCACCGGACGGGTGATTCCCCCGTAATTCCACCAATCTGTAGTGAGGGCGGGCACTTGGTCTCCGGCCCGGCTGTCATTGACCCTGACAACGACGAAATTGCCCTGAGGCCGGACGCGGTTTGTGATTTCGAAATCAAAGGGTGTGAAACCGCCCTCGTGGTGGCCAAGCAGTTCGCCATTTAAGTAAACGTCAGCCTGATAATTGGCCGCCCCGAAATGGAGAAACAACCGTGCCGGGGCCAATTTCGGATAGTCAAAGGAGTGCTTGTACCAGACAGTCCCCTCGTAAAAGAGAAGCGATTCGCGTTGGGTATTCCAGTCGCCGGGGACATTGAGCTGGCCGGAGTGGTCGAAATCGTATTCCACCAATTCAGATTTGGATTGAGGTTTGTAGTCCTTGAAAAACGCGTTGTTGTTTGCCAGTGGTTTGGCGCGGTAGTCCAATTTCCCGACATCGTACGGGTCTACGATCACATGCCATGAACCATCCAGGCTTGTGGTCTGGCGCGCATCGATATTGGAAATCAGGGGGGCGACCTGCGCCACCCCCAAACCTACGAGAAAAAACACACTACAGATACATAACAGGCCGCGGAGCAGGTTAGTCATGAACAGCATCCATTCCCAAAACCCAAAGACTTCGTGAAGCCACAGTTCAGAAATTTAATCTCGCACCCAACTGAAGGTTGCGTGGGGGATTGGAGGCGCTGATTTGACCGAAGCCACCGCCCGTGACCGTGGTTCCAGGATTGCCCCAATTCGTCCGGTTGAACACGTTGAACGCATCTGCCTGGAACATAAGTTTCATGCTTTCCCTGGGAAGTTTGAAGCTCTTACGCAACGACATGTCCCAATTGTAGAAGGCAGGCCCGAGGATATTTCCCAGGGGAGCGTTCCCTGCTCCGCTGTTCGGCTCCTGCGCAAAAGCAGCAGGATTAAACCAACACTCTTTTCCGGGCGGGCAGGCAAAGCCCGAATAAAGCGGGACGCCGGGGACCAGGTTCGCGCGCCGCGAAAACGCCGTCACGCCGCTCCCGCTGGCCCCAATGGTCTGAGTGCCCGAGACGGTGAGTGACTGCCCGGACTGTGCTCGGGTGATGCCGCTGAATTCCCAACCACCGAAGGCTGAACCAAGGAATCCCGTCTGGCTGCGGAAGAATGGAAGGCGATAAGTATAAGTCGCGACGAAGATGTTCCGCCGGTCAAAGCCCAGGGGGCCGTAATAATAGCTTCGCCAGTTCACGATTTGTCCGTTCTGGAGCTGGCAGGTAAACGGGCATTCTGGCTCAGGATTGTCATTGATCCCGCCGGTCTGGCCCAGCACCTTCGAATAGGTATAGCTGAAGGTGGCGGTCAGATCGCCCTTGCGCTTGCTAGCTGAAAGTTGCAGAGCGTTGTAGTTCGAGTTGCTGTCGCTTCGAAATTGAGTGATGTCCGTGTACCCCAAAAAAGGGCGTATCTGGTTGGTTGTCTTCCCTGGACTAGCGGCCGCCTGCGCAAAGGTCGGCACATTGATGTTGGGCTGGCGTACTTCATGCCGCCCCTGGTTTCCAACATAGGCCGCTTCCAGCAGGAAGCCACGCGGCAACTCCCGCTGCACGCTCAGGCTGTACTGCGCTGTGCGAGCAACTACAAAATTAGGATCAACGGCGCTCAGGCCGAAGATGGTCGGAATTCCTGCCGTGCCGCCGGAGGGGTTCGTCAGGTTGCCATTCTGGAAGGTTGCCGCTTGAAGGAATGGCACGACCCCGGGCTGGCCGAAGATGACATTCCCCTCCGGCTTATCGTAGAAGATGCCAAAGCCGCCACGGAGTACGGTCTTGTTGTCGCTGAACGGCGAGAATGCAAAACCCAGGCGGGGAGCGAAGAGGTTCTCTGGTTTGTAGAAGCCGCGCTCCGCGCTCGCAGGCACCGCCAGCACAAAGGGGCTGGTTCCATTGGGCACTCGGCCCAGTTGGCCGGAAGGCACGGCGCCGGGGCGTACAAGTCCGGTAATTACAAATCCCTGGTCGAGAAGACCACCTACGGGAACATTGTTGGCGCCAATGGCGGTGGGCGCCGCGTTTGGGTTATAGAGACTCGGGTCGAAGTTCACCATGTTGTTGCCCTGGGTATAAGTCGGCCCGATGTGGACGTAGCGTACGCCAAACTCCAGGCTCAACTTGTGGGTCATTTTCCAGTTA
>DATMMY010000336.1:0-11586 GCA_035569515.1 Candidatus Solibacter sp.
CGGTACGGTGTAACACCCAAATAAAGGAGACTTTGGATGCAATATCTATTGTTGATCTACGACGCCGAATCAGACTGGGAAAAGTTGCGTGAGACGGAAAAACAGAAGATTTACCAGCAGTATGGAGAACTGATACAAAGCTTGAAGCAGAACGGAAACTATGTTGGCGGCCATCAATTGCAGCCCATTGCCACAGCCACAACGGTTCGGGCCAGGGGTGGCAAGCAAACAATGACGGATGGGCCCTTCGCGGAGACCAAGGAGCAGTTAGGCGGTTATATCCTGGTCGAAGCCAAGGACCTGGACGAGGCCACTGCAATCGCCGGCCGGATTCCGACCGTCCAGACCGGCTCAATCGAAGTCAGGCCGGTTGTAGTGAGATAGACCCCCTTTCGTGACGGCGGCCTGATGACACACTTTTGGCGCATCGGGTCGCCGCATGAGCATCGGGCGATGAGCCGAGCTCTGGACTCGGCATCCGGCAGTGGGTTAAGACGTAAAGGATCCACAGCCGAGAGCGGCTGTGCCACAAATTCTAAGAACCGACTTTGGAGCAGTATGCAGACAGAACCCTCCTGACATGATTACAATGATTGCCGCTCACTAAATAGGAGACCTGAGATGCGTAAACGGATTTTTCTTGCAATGGTTTTGGTATGTGCGCTGGTGCTCGCGGGAACTGCGGCAGGGCCCGTCAAGTATGAACTGAAGCATGCCTACAAGATAGGCGGAGCAGGTTCCTGGGACTATCTGACTTACGATCCGGCCAGTAAGCAGCTCTTCATTTCCCGGGACGACCGGGTCATGGTCATGGACCCCGACAAGATCAGCGCAGGCAGCGAGATGAAGGACATGAAAGACATGGGCACCATGACCGAAATAACCGGCACCGATGGCGTCCATGGCATTGCGCTGGCCAACGATCTGGGCAAGGGTTTTACCAGCAACGGCCGAGCGAATTCGGTTACGGTTTTTGATTTGAAGACGCTCAAGGAGACCAGCAATATCAAGATTGAAGGCCAGAATCCGGATGCGATTCTCTATGACGCGGCTTCCAAGCGGGTCTTCACTTTCAATGGCCGCAGCCATGATGCCACGGTAATTGACGCAGCCAAAGGTGCGGTTGTGGCCACCATTCCCCTGGACGGCAAACCGGAATTCGCGGCTGCTGACGGCAAGGGAATGGTTTACGTAAATATCGAAGACAAAAATGAGTTGACCAAGATTGACGCTCGTAATGCCAAAGTCGTTACGTCCTGGCCGCTGGCGCCCTGCGAATCGCCTTCCGGCCTCTCCATAGACGTGAAGACCCGGAGGCTTTTCGCGGGCTGCCACAATAAACTGCTGGCCGTGGTCAACGCGGACACTGGAAAAGTTGTCACCACACTTCCCATTGGCGAAGGCGTGGATGCAACCGCCTTTGATCCCGGTACCAAGCTGGTGTTCAGCTCGAATGGCAGGGACGGCACCTTAACGGTGATCCAGGAAGAATCTGCCGATAAATTCTCCGTGGTGCAAAACGCGGAGACCCAGAAGAATGCGCGCACCATGGCGGTGAACCCAAACAATCACGAGGTATACCTGGTGACCGCAGAAATTGAGCAATCTCCAGGAAGCGCCGGACAGCCGCCCCGCCGCCGGTTGGTAGGCGGATCTTTTGCAGTGTTAATTATGGAGAAGAAGTAGCTAGTAGCTGCTATCTACGGGCTGCTAGCTTCTAGCTAAACCAGACCGAACCCAGCATGTGCAATTTTGCCATGCTGGGTTTTCTCCATCACTCCGGCGTCAGCCGGACGCATGAAAATAGTCCGCCGTTTCAACGACGGAAAGATAGGCAAAACAAGCTAAGTCCCCCTTCAGGGGGACGACTGAAAATCTTCGAGATTCAAGCACGTCATCAGCGTTGAGGTTTTTGGTTGCATCTCCGCGCTGTGTTCTCCACCGCAAAGCCGGTGTCGGTTTTTCCGGCTAGAAGCCAGCAGCTAGAAGCCAGCAGCTGGCGCCCGCGCTAGCGCAACTGAAACTCCGGCGATCCCAGAGTCAGACCAATGATCGTAGCCAGGGGCTTGGCTGGATCATCCAGCAGATGTCCGGCAACCAGAGGATCCTCCAGGGATTTGCGGATGGCGGCATCGCTGTTCGGGGAAAGCGTTCCGCCGACCAGGGCATCTTCCACCAGCGTGACCGCGGCGTTTGTTCCTCCGTTGGTGTTCACCGGAACGACGTCTTCTTTAGGGGCACGGGCCAGCAGACCTAACGCCAGTACCCGCAAAGGATCGAAGTTAATTCCTCCCATGCTTCCTCCGGTTAGGGACACGGAGAAATTCAGGCGTTCCAGTAATGCGTCTGAATTCATCCAGGTTTCGGCCTTGGTGGAGTAGCCGGTGGGGGGCTGCATCTGGTAGAGCGGCATGCCCATCTTATTCAGGGCTTGCACAATCGGCATGGGATTTTGCACCTGGGTCCCGGTGGCGCGAATGGCAGAGGCCACAAACTCCAGCGGAGTTTTTACCTTCTTGCGATAGACCGCTACGGACCAGAATTCCTTGGCGCGGAACATGGTGCGGAGCACCTCTTTGATATCGCCGTCGCTATCTAGGAACTTCTTGGCCATTTGATTTACCAGCGCGGGAGGAGGATCGTCCGCCACAAACCGGCGGGCAAGTTTGGTGGAGATGAACTTGGCTGTGGCTGGGTTCTTGCATAGCATATCCAGCACCTGCATTCCTTCATTGATACCGTTTTCCGGAATGCTTTTTCCCAGCACCACCTTAGGGCCGGGATCATGTCTCTTTGGATCAAACATGAATCCCCAGCCCTGGTCCAGAGGTTGGATCGTCCAGCCGGTAAAGACGCGCGCGACCTGGGTCACATCATTCTGGGTATAGCCGCCGTCTACGCCCAGGGTGTGCAACTCCATCAACTCGCGGCCGTAGTTTTCGTTGAGTCCTCTGGCTCCGGGTTTTGGAGGCTGCCCGGGCTTCACTCCGGATGCCTGGGAGTTAGGTCCAATACTGAGCCAATTGTCCAGATAGAAGAGCATGGCCGGATTCTTGGCGACCGCCCCCAATAAGTCGCGGAACTTACCCAGCGCATTGGGCCGGATCACGTCCCGCTCGTAGGTAGTAACAAAGTATTGGTCCTGGTCTTTATTCAGGAAGACATTGAAGTGATTGAACCAGAAATCAGTCATCACCTCTTCCATCTGGCGTTCGCTGTAGACCGCCCGCAAGACTTTGGCTTGCTGAAGTTCGGAGACGACTACTCCTGTTGGGTTGTTCATCGAGTAGTAAGTCTCTCTCTCAGCCGGAGAGAAATCCGAAATCAGCCTGCCCACCAGGTCGCCTGGCACATACTGCACCAGGGCGCGACGGTCGCTCATGGGCATTCTCATCAGCGTAGGCATGCGCTCCGCTTTCGGCAGCGAAAGCAGCATGTTAGCAACATTCCTGGCCGTGTCTTTGGCTGTTTGTTCGGCGGCCTTCTGAGCGGCATCATCCGGAGTAGGAGTCGGCTTGGCAGCAGCGGCATTTGCTTGTTGCTGCTCGTTGTATTTGGTGACTAGCACTTCCCAGAGTCCGTACTGCACAGGATCGGAGGGCAGCGTGCGCTTCTTGTCAGCCGCCTCGCGAATCAACTGTCCATTGGGAAAGGTCTGCACCAACTCCTTCGGTTGCATGCGCAGTGTCCTATAGGGGGCGAGTCTGGCGTCCAGATTTGTATTAGGAAGCTGCACGGGATTCAACTGCTGCTCAACCCAATTGTCCACGCCCAGCGAAAGCACCTTTTCAATGTCCCCGGGACGTGGCCCAAAGGTCAGGCGCTCGAGCGCGTGAAGCGCGCGATCGTGTTCAGTGAGGACCTGGGGCTTAGCGGGGTTCTTAGGCTTCTTGCCATCGGAGGCAAAGGCGGCAGGAAAGGAAAATAGGAACAACAAGATCAAAGCGCTCAATTGTCTGAACACACATTCCCCCTGGTCGGTATGCAGATACTCTAACCCGTTTGGGGCAAAAATGTTGTCATATTTAGCCCAAGTCCAAAGCCCCGCATGGGGCTGACAAGGCGAGCAGTCTATTCAAGGGCTGAATGCTGATTGCTGAGTGCTGACTGCTACTTGCTCAGATATTTCTCCGGCAAGGGATGGCCTTCTTCTTCGCTTTCCCAATAGACGGTCAATATCCACCAGCGATTTCCATCGTGCAGCAACTGAATGCTGTTGATGCCGCGTGCGAATGGCTTTTCGCCCTTGGCATGGCGCGATTCGTAGGTGCTCCAGACGTGGGCAATGTGGTCCCAGGACTCGATGCGGTTCGCAACGGGAGCTTCAACGAAGCCTTCTTTGTCGAAGAAAGGTCTGGACCTCGCGATATAGTCGTCCACACTCAAATTAAAGGCGGTAACTTTGCCACTCTTATCGCGGCGGCTGGGAATGAGCCTGGCGCCGGCATAAAAAAGCGAGTGCATCCGGTCCCAATCGCGCGGGCCAGCGGGTCCGGAGATGACATCATAAAGAGCGGCAATGATGTGCTCAATGCTGTCCACATCATTTTCTTTGGCCTGTGGAGCGGCCTCAGTTTTCTGGGCCGGCGCAGTTTGCGTTTGCGCAACGGCGGTAAATGGCATAATTGCCAGCATCACGCAGAAGATCAGAAAAAGACGAAAGGAGCGGTTCATAGAAGACATTAATGTAACAGAAGATGGCAATTAGCAATTAGCAAATGGCAATTGGCAATTAGCCAATAGAAATTTGAGCGCCGATCTTGCCGCTTCGGCAGCGCTTTCCGGTTCATTCGGCGTTGATCATTTGAGATCCAAACACCCTCCAATAGCCGGTAGAATTCTCTTCATATGGGCGACAACATCAAGCGAACGGAACGTGAACTGAAACTGGATCAAATGCGGGCCTGCATAGCCCTGGGCGAAAAGGCTTACGACGATATGTACGAATCTTCAGGATCAACGACCGGGCTCTATAGCGATGCAAAAGAGTCGTTCCGTGAAGCCATTCGTCTGGCCAATGAACTGGGACTGACGGAGGAATCAGCTGCTTTGTCAGCGCGACTGGAACACATAAAAGCGGTGTTTCGGAGCCAGTTCAGTTGATCGGGGAAGCAGAGGCAGCAATCAGCACTCAGCATTCAGCACTCAGCATTCAGCCCTTATGCTCTAACGTTTCAAGTTCTTGGTAAAACTACAAACCACCAAAACCACTCCAGCAAATCGTTATTGCTTGGTGCGCTTTGGATCAGCGGTCATCAGCGGAACTCAGCGGTTAGAACATCATTGCTTTCCGATCAGTGGCCTCAGTGGAAATCAGTGGTAAGACTCCTGGTTTGGTTGACTACGGAGTGCTGACTGCTGAATGCTCCCTTGTTATAAAATCAGCCCACATGGATGATAAGCTTCTCCGATCGGTCTCAGACACTGCGCTTTGGGTAGCTCATTATCGAACCATGGAGAGTGAGCGTCCTGATGCTCACTTTCATGATCCTTATGCCCGCCGCCTGGCGGGGGAGCGCGGCGAACGAATCGCGAAGAATTTGCGCCGGGGCCGGACCATGGCCTGGCCGATGGTTGTCCGTACGGTCTGCTTTGATGAACTGATTTCCAGGCTGATTTCCGAGGGCGCCGACACGGTCATCAATCTTGCCGCGGGTCTGGACGCGCGCCCTTACCGGATGAATCTCCCGGCCTCACTGCGCTGGATTGAAGTTGATTTTCCTGAGATGATTTCCTATAAGCAGGGTCTCTTGGAAAAAGATGTCCCCCGTTGCCGCCTGGAGCGAGTCCCCCTCGATTTAGCTGATCTCGACGGCCGGCGGCGTCTGCTGGCCAGGGTGAACGCTTCCGCCTCCAAGTCTGTTGTCCTGACCGAAGGTCTCCTGGCCTATCTCCATCCGGAGGAGGTTTTGTCACTGGCCCAGGATTTGCATGATCAGCCACGCTGCCAGTATTGGATTGCCGATATCGCATCCCCGGCGATCTTAGAGCGCACACTGAAATACTGGGGCAAAGAATTGGCTTCCGCCAATGCTCCCATGCGTTTTGCGCCAGCGGAAGGCCCGGAATTTTTTCGTCCTCAGGGCTGGAGGCTGGTGGAATTTCGCGAGTTTCTGGATGAGAGCCGCCGGCTGAAACGGGAGATGCCAGGGGCGTGGATGGTGCATCTAATAGGGAATCTTTTTCCCAGGCGCTTTGCCATGATGCGACAAAAGTGGCGCGCAGGAGTGATCCTGATGCAGCGCGACTGAGATTTTATGTGGTCCCAGGAACCAAGGAGAATGTTGATGAGCGAGGTTACGTCGCTTCCTGCAGGCATGGACCAGGAGAACCGGGACTTAGGTTTCGGCTCGGTCCTATCGCAAGAGCAGAGGCTGCGGCTGCTGAATCGAGATGGCACGTTCAATGTTTACCGCAAGCGCAAGAGCCCGTTGCGCTCGCTGTTTACCTATCATGGCCTTCTGAGCATGCCCACACCGGCGTTTTTCGCCCTTGTGGTGGCCGTTTACCTGGTCCTGAATATGGCCTTTGCCGTCGCGTACCTTTCGTGCGGCCCTGGCGCTCTCCAGGGAATTTCCGTCCCGGGTAGTCTCTGGCAGGCTTTTTTCTTCAGCGTCCATACCTTCGCCACCATCGGTTACGGGAACGTGGTGCCGGCGGGAATGCCGGCCAACCTTGTCGTAACGCTGGAGTCGATTGTCGGGCTCCTGTGTTTTGCGCTGGCTACGGGCCTGGTCTACGCACGTTTTGCCAGACCCACAGCCCATATTATTTATAGCGAGAAGGCGATCATCGCGCCCTACCGGGGCATTACCGCGTTTGAATTCCGCATCATCAATGGCCGTCAGAACCAGTTGATCAACCTGGAGGCGACCATCATGTTTACCCGGTTTGAGGACAAGAACGGGATCCTGCAGCGGCAATATTACCGGCTTCCACTGGAGCGTCCGGGTGTTACTTTCTTTCCTCTGGCCTGGACCCTTGTCCACCCTATCAATGAGTCCAGCCCTTTGTTCGGCTGGGACCAGAAGGCGTTACTGCAATCGCATGCTGAATTCCTGATCCTTCTGGCCGGAACAGATGAGGTCTTTGCTCAGGTTGTTCACAGCCGCTCGTCTTACGCAGCCGAAGAAGTGCTGTGGGGATTCAAGTTTGCCACGCTCTTCCAGGATGGCGATGGTGTTCCCACGATTGACATGAGGAAATTCCATGCGGTCGAGCGGGCGGCGCTTCCAGTGGCGGCGGGATAGTACAAGTCTGTTGATACTGCCGGCTTGTGATGTTGCTCGTAACTGGTGGTGGGTTACGCGTTGCGCCGGATTCGTGTGCCCTGGCTTTCCTCCTCCACAGGAAAGAGAAGTTCGAACCTGACCTGGATTCCACATTGCCTGCACGGCGGAAATGTCTGCTCTGAGCGCAAGCTCGTCTCGTGCGGGCCACGATGGTCCTTGTGCAGGACTCTATAAATCCCCGCCTTTGGGACCACTTCGCCAGGTCGATACAACGTCTTGCCAGAACCGAAAGCCATGGGCTATCCCAAGTTGAAGGGGGAACGTATTGTTTGGAGTTGTCATCTTTAGGGGCGGGTTGTCCGTTTCCGTAAAGTCTTCAAAGTCTTCCAGGAAATCAGGATCTTCCGAAATGTGGGGTGCGGCCTGGACCAGCTTGTAACGGACCGAATCGCCGCAGCGGCGGCAATAGGGGAAGATCGTATGCCGGATCAACAGCACAGAGACTCTGGGCTCATCTACATGGCAAATTTCGTAAATGCCGGATTGCTCCACCAGCTCTCCAACGGAAAACGGACAGTCAGACTTGTCCATTTTATTTAATATTTGATTATTCGGGATGATGCAAGCTCCGCAAGTTGTGATGGCGCGTTTTCAAAATTCGTTGTTTCAACTCACACCCAAAGAGCCTGCGCGCCTGCTCTGCCCCTCCCCGGTTGGATTTGTGGCCGCTTGCCAAAAGCAACCTGAGCAGGCCTTAAATCCATCGAACATTGTTGTAAAAAAAATCCACGCTGTGGAGCTTGCAGCGAAAGATGAGTCAAGAAAAGAAGGATCAGTTACCTGATGTTCCTGTCAACGGCGCAGCCGGACAGGCGAAGAATTCCGAGAGAGTTCGTAGCTCCCGCTATGAATGGGAAAAACGGCCTGAGGAGCTGAGAAAAGAAGTCGCCAAGGGCGCCGGACAAAGTTGGATGGCTTCGCTCAGAAGCTGGCTTCGAAGATTCCTGGACGCCAATAACCGCTTCTTCGATAACGACGATGATCGCACGGCCAGTGCCGCTTGATTTGCAAAAGAACGAGTTGGGTTTAGAGCGGTTTAGGAATTAATGTAGCCGAACCTCTTTGCCAGAAACTCGCTGCTTTCCTTAGTGCGCTTCGCTCCGCTACGCGCAGGCCTACCGGTCGATCAAGGAGCGAAGAATCCAGAGAGATCCAACACCAGGTGCGACGGGTTCGATACGAACGAACTGATGGCGCCATTGGTTGTGAGAACGATTGCCATGTTGGAGCTGATGGCGCCATCCCCGGCGTTCAGCGTGGAAACCAGTGGTTGAGCGGCTCCCTGCGGCCAAAGAGTCAGGAAGCCGAGCGGGCCCGGTGGAACCACGGTGGCGTTCAGGACATAGGATTGAGCGGATAGGGGAACGCCGCAACTGCTTCCCGTGACAACCTCCGCCGCAGCCGATGCAAAGCAGCACAGCAAACGCGCCAGTCGCAAAGACCTAGCGTGGAATGTGCCTCCTGGCTCTGTCCCGATGAGCAAGCAGAACCATTACCAGCAGGCAGATGGCCCACAGCGCAAAGGAAGTGATGGCCGGCGTAACCGCCGGTGGCAGAGTGAATACTAACTTCCCGTTCTGGAGCGTCGCCGCCTTAAAGGCACGGTTCCCGAACTGTACCGCTGCAGCGACCGGCTCACCTTCGGTAAAGTTAAATGTCATCACGTTGCTTCAAGGCAAACCAGCGAAATATCCGGAGATGTCGAGCACCAAGTGCGTCGCGCTCGAGGCGAAAGCGCTGATATTGCCGTTGTTCGCCGGGACAATCGCCATGTTCGAGGTGACCGCGCCATCCACTGCATTCAACGTCGACACCAACGGCTGTGGGCTTCCCTGGGGCGACAACGTGAGGAAGCCGAGCGTGCCTTGTGGAACGACCGTGGCATTCAAGAGATACGATTGTGCTGACGCGGGAGCGTTGCATCCGGCGGCTGCAACGTTCAAATCGATCCCTGTGATCGGCGGAGCGCCGGCTGGGTTTCGGGTATCAAGCACGCGACAGGGTTTGATAGTGAAGAGCGAGAGTCCGTTGGCCGTGGGAGGAGCAAAGTAGCCGTTGACGTCGATCACCAGGTCCGAAGAGTTGGTGACAAACACATCGATACTTCCATTTGCGCCGGCGGGGACAATGGCAGCGTTAGCGGTCACGGTTCCCGTTGGTGCGTTCAACGTGGACACCAGGGGTTGTGATTGACCGGTTGGGAAAGTGGTGAGGAATCCGAGCGGTCCGTTGGGCACCGAAGTGTAGTTCAGCGAATAGGCCTGTGCCGTCGAGGGCAGGTTGCAGGGGCTCGACAGAAGCGGGAAGGTCCGCGAGACATTCCCGCCCAGAAAGGGCCCGCCCAATGGGCCTGTTGCATTGCGGGTATCCACCAGGCGGCAAGGAGCCACCGGGAAGAAGGCAAGGCCCTTCGGGTCCGTCGTTGGGGTGAAGTATCCATTGATGTCGAGCACCAGCTCGGTGTCATTGGTAACGAAAGCACAAACGTCTCCATTCGTTCCGGCCGGCACGATGGCTGCTTCCGCCTTGATGCGGCCATCGGGTGAGTTCAACGTGGAGGCCAGAGGCAATGTCCCACCGCACGGGAACATCGTAAGGAATCCCAGCGGGCCGTGAGGCACAACTGTTACATTCAGCGAGAAGGCCTGGGCCGTGGCAGGTATGTTACAGGCGCTGTTGGAAACGACAAATCCGCGAGTTGTGCCGCCGAGCAGGAACGGTCCGCCAAAGGGGCCGTTGGCATTGCGAGTATCGGCGACGCGACAGGGCGTGACAGGCACGAAACTGAGCGCAGCGGTGAAGGTCGCAGATACGGTTTGCGCAGAATTCATGGTGACCACGCATGCCGCAGTGCCGGAACACGCCCCGCCCCATCCGCCAAACCTGGAGCCAGCCGCCGGAGTTGCCGTCATCGTTACCATGGTTCCGCTGTCGAAGCTGGCTGAGCAAGTGCTGCCGCAATTGATGGATCCGTCGTTGCTGCTCACGGTTCCGCTGCCCGTGCCCTGCTTGGTGACCTGCAACGTAAAGGTTGGCAGTAGATTGAAGGTCGCAGATACGGTTTGCGCAGAATTCATGGTAACCACGCATGCAGCGGTGCCGGAACACGCCCCGCCCCATCCGGCAAACGTGGAGTTAGCCGCCGGAGTTGCCGTCAAAGTTACCATGGTTCCGGGGTTGAGGCTGGCTGAGCAAGTGCTGCCGCAATTGATGGATGCGTCGTTGCTGCTCACGGTTCCGCTGCCCGTGCCCTGCTTGTTGACCTGCAACGTAAAAGCCGTAATCGTAAAACTGGCAGCGCTGGTCGCGGTCCCATCCAGCGTTGTGACAGTGATGGCGCCAGTGGTAGCCGCGGTGGGAACTGTCGTGGTGATCGTCCCGGAGTTGCTCACCGTGAATGTAGCTGGCGCTCCATTAAACGCAACGGACGTGGCCCCGGTGAAGGTGGAGCCGGTAATCGTCACACCCGTTCCAGCCGCACCTGAGGTCGGCGCAAAGGAAGTGATGGCCGGCGTAACCGTAAAGCGGGTCGTGGTCGTCAAAGGCCCGCTAGGCGTGGTGACGGTGATGGGGCCAGTGGTAGCCCCGGCGGGAACTGTCGTCGTGATCGTCCCGGAGGGGCTCACCGTGAAGTTAGCCGCCACTCCATTAAACGAAACGGCCGTGGCTCCGATGAAGCTCGTGCCGGTAATCGTCACACCCGTTCCAACCGGACCGAAGGTCGGCGCAAACGGGCTGAAGCTGATCCCTTCGAGGAAAGCTACGATGTCGTCGACCGCAGTGGGCCCAATCGCGTTAAGGTTGATCCCGCCGACAAACGAAGCGCCTGGCGAGCTGTTGAAGAAAGACGAATTATAGAACGAGACCGCATCTCGCAGCGTGGGTGCGGAGGCGTCGTGAAAGAATGGCCCCAGGTTGGCGACGTTGAAAAGCTGGCGGACGCTGAACGCACGCGACCCGCAGGGTGTGCTGGGCTCGCAGGGAAGATTGTCCACTCCAGCCGAGTTGATGATCTGGTTTACCACACCCGTGTTGAATAGCGCTGAGTTGGTGAGAACCGTCCCGCTGTGACAAAATGAGCATTTGGCAGCGCCGAAAAAGTCATTAAAGCCTCGCTGTTGCGCGGCGGTGAGCACGAAGCGGTTCAAATTGAATTTATTCGGGTCGGTTCCTGCCGGGAACTCCTGTGCCCGCATGAATGCTTCCATGGCGGCCAGCTCATCAGAGGCCGGCAGCCGGAAATCCGGGCTCGATCCACCGCTGTTCCGAGCCAGCGTCCGCGGGAAGTGCTGGG
>DATMMY010000337.1:0-5513 GCA_035569515.1 Candidatus Solibacter sp.
GCAACGAAGAGTTGGGCAACCTCCCCTCCGCTGTCGTTGGCAATAACGTCCACGGAATCGATCGATAGTGAGTCGAGCAGCCCCGCAAGCATGTCGGCCTGGGCCGAAGGTGAGATGTCCTGTTGCTCAGGTGTTTCCGTGTATCCCAAGCCCATAAAGTCCGGTGCGATACAGCGCCGGTATTTCGATAAACGACTTAATGCGCCGCGCCACTGGAATCCGTTGAGGGGAAAGCCGTGCAGGAACAGCGACGCTGGCCCGTGCCCCTGTTCTACGTATGCGATGCGGCCATAAGGCAGCTCCGCAAAGCGCCGTGATTTGTGAAACGCTTTCGCATCCAGGGGTCTCGCTTCCCTTGGTTTTGCGCCCGCAAATTCCCGGGACAGCAGCATTGTCCCTGCAAGACCCGCGGAGGCCTCCAGAAATTTCCTTCGTTCCATTTGATATTCTCCTGTGACTATGACTGGAGATTGGCAGCATTCGCACAGCCAACCTCTGGTCACAACTCTAGTTAGCGCGCGAACGAATGTCGCGCATATTCGGGTGCAGAAGAGCATGTTTGGACGGAAAACGAAGGGAGCTTACTTCTTGCCGCGAGGAGGAAGGCTATCAGCCATCTGTCTTATATCGCGAGGTGAGATCCCTAAAACTCGACGCATGTGATGTGCCAAGTGACTCTGATGGGCAAAGCCGGCGATCAAGGCGATTTCAGCGATCGACAGCCTGCCTTCGCCGAGAAGGGTCTTGGCCCGTTCTAACCGGCGACGGACCACATATTGATGGACCGGCATGCCGGTCGACTCGCGGAAAAGCGTCTTCAAATGCGAAACACTCACACCGGCAACAGAGGCGATTTTGGCCAATGACATGTCTTCGGCGAGATTGCCGTCAATGTACGAGATCACATCCTTGAGTTTGCGTCCCCGCAGGCCGCCATGCCGTTCCATGGCAGGTCTTGCGATCGAGCTGTGACAGGAGAGAATTCTCGAAGCAACCGATACCGCCAAGCTGTCTGTGTAGAGACGGCCCGATGGATAGGCGGATTCCATTTCAGTCTTCAGCGCCCAACAGATGTTCTCTATTTGGGTGTCGCGCACCTGGAAGCGATTTCTGATTTCAACGCGGCGTGGATCAAAACCATATTCTGCCGCCACCGTGTTCAGCAGCGCCGACGGCAGGCTCAAGATCAGGGCGGTATCATTTGCGTCCATGATCTCCCAGCGACTAGAGGTATGCGCGGGAATAATGTCGATGTCGCCGTGGACCGCAGTGCCGTAATGGCTGTGGCCCCCTCTTCGGCAAGAAATCTTTG
This sequence comes from Candidatus Solibacter sp., assembly GCA_035569515.1. Classification (GTDB taxonomy): domain Bacteria; phylum Acidobacteriota; class Terriglobia; order Terriglobales; family Acidobacteriaceae; genus Angelobacter. Next base: position 1,313 of record DATMMY010000337.1, read on the forward strand.
AAGAGCATCCAACGTGGATCGCTACTAATAGATTCGGCACGCCCGGAACTTCGAGCACTCCGGCGGGATCAGAACGGAGTAACAGAGCTAATCCCTCGGCGTTTCTTCCATACTCCAGAACCTGAGGCGGCAATTCACGGCCTGGTTTGGTGCTTCCGAATACGTGTGCTGAGCTCATTATCTAATTCGCACAGAGGACAGGACTCGGCGCTCGATCAACGCCTCGGCATATGCCAAGTATACTGCAGGAGCGGCAACGAAGGGCTGCCACAGCTACGGCGCAAGATTGGTATACAGGGCATTGCCTGTCCCTGAGATGAACATCATTTTTTTTTGACTCTTGCAGACCAGTGTTCATCAGCGGAAATCAGCGGTTCAACGTTTTTGCTCTCCGCGATGCCTGGGATTTCTGAGGTTTCACGCAGGCAACGGGCTTGGTCTCATGGCCCCAGCCAAATGCGCGGAAGCGGTCTCCTTCGACGATCTTGGTGCGGACGCCATCGATTTCAGCCGGGATGGAGGAACGAAGCTTTCCCTGCTCCACATAAACCACCAGCGCCGGTTCACCCGGACCATCCTCACTGCGGCCTACACCTACTCCCATGATTCCCTCCTGCGCCATCAGCTCGCGTACCCGGGCGTCCTTGACCGTGGTCGCGCTCTTGATGCCCTCTAACGTCAGGGCTGGAACCTGCGTTGTGTAGATCAACTTGGTGCGGACGCCTTCGAGCTGTGCAGGGATGGGTTTTTCGGGAGTCCCGCTGACGAAGATGGTCAACGCGGCTTCCTTAGGATTGTCGTCGCTTATGCCCACTCCAACCCTGCTAATTGCGGGGTCTCTCATCAAATCACCGGCGTGCCGTTCTTTCATGGCAGTGGCGCGGTCGAGTTCTTCGGTGGTCAGCGTGGAGGAAGCGGTTGGGGCCTGGCTGGTCGCGGAGGCGGTTGTAGTGGTTGGAGCACAGCTGACCGCGTGATCGCCCCCGCCTACAATGGTGGCGGCATTTGGCCCACTTTGGAACGCAGCCAGCACATCTGCAATGGGGTTTCCTGTACTGGTGGTGCTATTGCCGGCATACAGCAACGCAACAGGACGCGCCGTATCAGCGGTCACGATCAATGATCCGGAATCGCCGGAGGAGCTGAATGTGCCGCCATTGACGATGACCTGGTTGGAGAAGGTAGAGGTAAAGGCCTTGGCGCCGCCGCAGGCGACATCGTAATCAACCGAGACCGAGGTACTGATCGATTGCAGGGTCGAACAGGTCAGCCCGGTGCTTCTGCCGCTCTTGGCCACTCTTTCATTGGTGGAAAGCACGGTGGCTGGTATGGCCGGTGTGCTGGAAGGCGGTGCTGGAGCGATGCTGGAGGCTCCCTCTGTTCCAAGGTCGAGGATGGCGCCCGTGGTATCAACGGTTGCGGCCGAAATGATCTGGGCGATGGCGGCGTCCACGTTGCTGGGCGCGGGGCCAGTGGTGCCACTCGTGGGTTTCAGGGCTGCCGACTGGCTCAGAGTGGCAACCGGGGTCCCTGGGTTACAGTTGTTGTCCACCAGGCCGGGCTGGCCGATCTGGTCGCCCGCTTTCCCCGTATCTGATTTATCGAGAACGTGGTTGTTGCTCAGGATGAAAAAAGTCCCATTGCGCACGACCAGGGCGCCCAGGGTGCCGGAGCAGCAGGTAGTGGTACTGCCACTGGTGACCGAGTCGGTGACGTTGCCGCCGCTGGTCCCCAACTTAACAGGGACCGTTTGCATTCTGGCATTGTCGCTGGGAAACACCACGGTCACCGTGGCTGTGGCTGTCTTGGTGGCGTCCGCTTGCGAGGCGGCGGTAATGGTGATGGTATTCGAGGAGGGAAATGTCGCTGGGCCGATATATTTTCCGTTCTGATCAATTGTGCCGACCGTGGCGTTGCCCCCGGAGACGTTGTTTACGCTCCAATTCGAGGGCACGAGTGCGCCGGTTCCAGAGCTGGGATTGGTCGCGCTGAATTGCTGCGTTCCGTTCAGGGCCACCGTGGCCGAGCCGGGACTCACCGCAATGCTTGGTGGAGGCGGAGGAGGTGGCGGGGTGGAGCTTCCGCCACCACCGCCACAACCTATGACTCCAAGAATCGTGATTCCAAAAATTAAAGAGCTGCTCAAAATAATCTTGTGGAAATTGCGCATGAGAAAAGTTGCCCCTGGCCTGGATAAGTTAAATGATGAGTTAAACACAGCCATTCAGTTGAAAGTCGCTGCAAAAACACGCAAGTGCGAAGATTTTACATTCCGAGCTGGATCCACCTTCAGAGTAGTAGCGCAATTACCGCTAAAGGTTGTATCGACAGCACGAACGTCGAGTCTAATCAGCGATATTCGAAGAATTAGCCAGAGGCCAGCAACTACTTCTATCCAATGTCTTCGTTGAAAGTCTCCAGGTAACTTCTGACTGCGACCATGAATTGATCGGCGTCGGCGCCGTCAACGATTCGGTGGTCATAGCCCAGCGTCAGCCGGATGATGTGACGGACGGCGATCGAGTCATTTCCGTCTTCATCGGTAATCACGACCGGCTCCTTAAAGATGCCGCCCATGCCAAGGATGGCTACCTGAGGCTGGAGAATGATGGGTGTACCAAACTGCGGGCCAAAGATCCCGGGGTTGGTGATGGTGATGGTGCCACCCTGGACCTCGTCGGGCTTCAGCTTCTTGCCGCGGGCCCGCTCGCCTACATCGGAGATGGCCCTTTGCAGCCCGATAAAGCTCAAGTTCTCAGCCTGCTTGACCACCGGCACAATCAATCCCCATTCGAGCGCCACCGCAATGCCGATATTGATGTTCTTGTGGTACTGGATGCTATCGCCCACAACTGAGGAATTGATGATCGGCTTTACCCGGACGCCGTGCATGAGCGCTTTGGCGATAAAGGGCATGAACGTGAGCTTGGCGCCGTTGCGTGCCTCCCACTGCTTGCGAACCTTTTCGCGCAGCTTCACGATGCGGGTCATATCCACCTTGAAAACCGTGTGGACATGGGCGCTGGTGCGGCGCGATTCCACCATGCGCTCGGCAATCTTTTTGCGCATAGGCGTCATGGGCACCAGTTCGCCTTGAAGGTCCGGTAGCATCGGTGCCGGCGCTGCTGTCACGGCCGGACGAGGCTGGGGCTGATCTGGAATTGGCTGCGGTACTGAGACTTGCGGTTGAGGCTGAGCTATCGGCTCGCGAGGAGGCTCGGCTGAAGCTGCCGGACGTCCGGTGCCTGCGCCGTGCTGCTGAATAAAATCCTGGATGTCGTGCTTGGTAATGCGACCGCCCAGTCCGGTGCCGGGGACGGCCTCCAGGCTGACATTGCTCTCACGTGCGATTCTGCGCACCAGGGGTGACGAGCGAAGGCGCTCGCCTTGCTGGGCGCGGTCCACCGCCGGGAAATCAATCACCTGCTCGCGCTTCTCGGCTGCTGGGCGCTCCGCCGGCCTGGCTACTGGAGCCGGCACTGCCGGAGCGGCCGCCTGGGCTGGAGCGCCGGCCCCGCCAATGACAGCGACCACTGTATTTACCTGGACCGTGCTGCCTTCTGGCGCTTTAATCTCTCGCACTACGCCGCTGGCAGGCGCGGGAATCTCCGCGTCTACCTTGTCCGTGGAAATTTCAAACAGAGGTTCATCGCGCTGGACTTTATCGCCAACCTTTTTCAGCCACTTGGTAATAGTGCCTTCAAATATGGATTCGCCCATTTGCGGCATTACGACATCTGTGGCTGGACTGCCATTGCTGCTGGCCGGGGCGCTCGCTGGAGCTTGCAGCACCGGAACTATCTCGGCAGCGGGAGGCTGCTGGGGCGCGGAAGTTCCATCCGCTTGAGCCGATCTGTCAGTAGAAGCTGCGGCGGTGGTGGCTGCATTTTGGACCGGTTGCGGAGTCGGTGCGGCGCTGGCTGCAGCAGCCCCTTCGGCGTCAATCAGGCCGACCACCGTATTCACCTGCACGGTCGCGCCTTCCGCTACTTTGATCTCTTTCAGGACGCCGCTGGCCGGAGCCGGGATCTCCGCGTCTACTTTGTCGGTGGAGATCTCGAACAGCGGCTCATCACGTTGGACCTTGTCGCCGGGCTTCTTCAGCCATTTGGTGATCGTTCCTTCAAAAATCGACTCCCCCATTTGGGGCATGACTACGTCAGTTGGCATGAGTTCCTTCCACTGGTATGAATCGGCTGGC
>DATMMY010000338.1:0-2340 GCA_035569515.1 Candidatus Solibacter sp.
CTTCAAGGGAACCGACCTAAACGAAATCGGCGAACATGAATAATATGGCAAAGGCTATCAATCCGATCACCCGATCTACCGATCACCCGATCACCCGATTCTTCATCTCCCGATTCTTCCCGCTCATAATCTTGCTGGTTCTGGCAGTCAATGTTTTTTCAGAGGGGCCACAGGACATTATCGCTTTCCTGAACCAGACCATCCACTGGCACCAGTTGTTGACGAACCAGCAGCAGTTGGTCAATGAGCCGAGCGATGTGCTTTTTCTCAACGATAACCGCCAGATTGCCGATCAGGTAAGCCGGTTGTCATTTGATTTTGCGCGCGAGCGAGCGCAGAGCCTGGGAAAGGAGTCTAACCAAACGCAGCAAGACCAGGCCGCCTCAAACTTGCCCCAATACAAGGCCCTCGCCGAGAGCGCGGCAAAAACCGATCAGAAGATCAAAGAGATACAAAGGGAAATCGAGTCCATGAAGCAGCAGCTGGCTAACGCCAACGGCCAGAAACGCCACCTGCTGAAATCTACTCTTGGCGAGACTGAAAGCGAGCTTGCGCTCTTGCTTGCGCGGCGAGCTTCCATCCAGAGCATCCTTGACTTTGTCAGCGGTACGGCTGGGGGAGCGAAACAGCCAGGGTTGCAGGCCCAAATCGAAGAGATGGCGCGCGCGCTGCCTGCTTCGGCAACGGAGACCGGCAAGCAAACGGCAGAATCAAGTTCGTTGACCAGCAGCAACACGGCTTCAGTGGTGGCGGCAAATGCGGGGGACCGCAAAGACGGACCGAACGGCATTTTTGCATTGGCGGAAGAGCTGATCGCCCTCAAACGCAAACTCACTCTTCTCGACAATGCAATTCAGATGACAGACTCGCTGGTCGCGTCCGGTCAGGCGTTGCGCGCCCCATTAATGCCCAGCATCCGGGAGTTAATGCGGCGCGGAGACGAGTTGATGAACCAACCTGACTCCCAGGATCCCATCGTATTGGCACAACAACAGAAAGAGCTGGATGGACTTACAGCACAGTTCAAGCAGCTCTCCGCCGCCATGCTTCCGTTAGGCAAGCAGGCCATTCTGCTCGATCTCTACAAGAAAAATTCGTCCAACTGGCGGGTCGTGGTCAGCACCCAGTACAAAGCAGCCTTGAAGAGCCTCCTGATACGCCTGGCGATCCTGATTGTCACTCTGTGCCTCGTCCTGGTGATTGCGCATCTTTGGCGGAATGTCACGTTCCGCTACATTCAAGACCCTCGCCGCCGGCATCAATTCCTGGTGCTGCGGCGGATCATCGTATGGGCCGTCATCATCATCATCGTGGTTGTAGCGTCGGTAAGCGGACTGGGAGGAATGAGTACTTTCGCGGGGCTGCTCACAGCCGGAGTAGCGGTCGCGCTGCAGAATGTGATTCTGGCGGTTGTTGGATATTTCTTCCTGATCGGCAAACACGGTATCCGGGTTGGAGACCGCATTCAGGTCTCAGGAGTGATAGGCAACGTGGTTGATATCGGGCTGATCCGCATGCACCTGATGGAGTTGGCCAGAGGGCCAGGAGCGCAGCCGACCGGCCGCATCGTGGCTTTCTCCAATGCCGTGGTTTTCCGTACTCATGCCGGGCTTTATAAGCAAGTTCCCGGCAGCCATTTACTCTGGCATGAGGTCACAATCTATCTGCCTCCCGACAGCGACTATCGCCAAACGGAGGAGAAAATGCTTCAAGCTGTCAACAAGGTCTTCGCCGATTACCAGGAGAAACTGGCAGCGCAACTCCACAAAATGGAGGACACGCTAAAGCATGTCTCTGTCCAGTCATTGCACCCGGAAAGCCGGATACGCCTCACAGGAAAAGGATTGAGGGTGACCGTTCGCTATCCGGTAGACATGCAGCATGCGCGCGAAATGGATGACCGTATTACGCGCGAGGTGCTGGCGGCTACGGAGAAGGAACCGGCTCGGGGGTTGCACTGACAAGTCGAGACTTCCGTAGCCCTCCAGCCGTCGGAGCACTAACAGCAGAAAAGTCGATTCTCGTGTACCTTAAGTGCAGCGGAGCAGTTTCCTTCGGCTCGCGGGCTCACCTCTAGGACAGGCTCTTCGCTTCCGCTCAGGATGACACTGATTTTTTTCTCTGCAAACCATATCTTCGCCCACAGGTTCGGCTAATTGCTCAGACGCCATGTTACTGTCTCCCCACAAAATTCACTTTCCGCTTATCTTCTCCCAGGTGTTCAATGGTGATTTCGGCGGCTTTTTCTTTTACCAGGCGCTTGAATTTTTCGCCCCATTCGATTAGCAGGATGCTGTTGGGGTCCATAAGATCATCGAGCGCCAATGTATCTAGTTCGCG
>DATMMY010000339.1:0-3704 GCA_035569515.1 Candidatus Solibacter sp.
CACAGCCAACATATTGTGGCTGAGGCTGTAGAGGCGGTGCTCCATGAATGCGCTGTTACCCTCGGAGATATTCTCTTGCGCCGTGTCCCGGTGGCCTTGGGAGCCTGCTGGTCGGAGACCTGCAGCCGCGAGGCAGCCAACCGGATCGGTTCTGTCCTGGGCTGGAGTCAGTCGCGTATCGGGAAAGAGCTTGAGAGCTTTGAGAACGAACGCGAACGATTTTTACATCCGAAAAAAGGTGCGGTGGTGGGAGTGTAAGCGTGGCTCAGCCGCCCTCGGCCGTGAACTCAATTGGGTAATTGCGTAATTTGGTAAGTGGGTAATTTGAGTGGTCCAGACTTGCAAATTACCCAATTACCAAATTACAAAATTACCCAATCTTAGTTAAAGGTCTTCCTCAACAACTGAGTATCATCGGAGATAATTCCATCCACTCCTAGCTCGGCGGCGCGCAGCATTTTTCTTTTTTCGTTCACCGTCCAGGTAACCACCAGCTTGTCGGCCGCGTGAACCTCTTCTACCAACTTGCGGGAGAGCAGCTTGTAGTTGGGCACCACGTAATGCACCGGAAGCTTGCTCCAGCGGCGCAGCTGCCAGTGCGTATGGGCCAGGGTTCCAAGAATGAGAGAGTCATTCAGAACATGCAACTCCCGGAGCACTCCAGGATAGAAGGAAGAAATAAAGTATCCATGGCGAGGCGGGATATGCTTCAAGGCGCTCACAATCAGTGGCCCTATTCCTCTTACCTTTATTTCAATGTTGAGAAAAGCGGTGCGCGTATACCGGCGCAGGACGTCGTCGAGACAAGGCGGCATGCGCTCTTCTGACGCGAAGCTTGCCTGCAGCTGCTTGAGGGTATGCTGGCGCACGGAGAGTCGGTTCAATCTGGGGTCGTGGCAGATGATGGGTTGCCGGTTACGGGTGCGGCGGACGTCGAACTCAAACCCATCGGCGCCGTGTTCCAGCGCCAGGTCGAAGGCTGCAAGGGTGTTTTCCGGGGCATATCGTCGCGCGCCGCGATGTCCGAGTAGTAGCATTCTGCCGGGCAAACAGGTCGGCTAGTCCAGATCAAAATCCCGGATGCGGTGGGGCTCGTCGGGTGTTTCTTTGGCTTTTTTCACGGCTTCCTGGAACTTTTTTTCCAGCAGGTCAGCCTTGTTCTTTTCCGCATCCACCGCCTGACGGAAGAGCGATTCCTTGCGCCCTTCCTGCTCCCGCATGGCCTTGGCCGCCGCCTCGAAATCGGCGAAGGTTTTGGGTTTGACCGCGGCAGTGTGGGCGATTACCGCCTTGGTAGCTGGATCGATTTTCAGCATGGCGCCACAACAAGGGCAGGTTACTTCGAAAGGCGGAGACGACTTTGCCATACTGGAATTGTAAAGCCAACCGGCTTCTCGTTGAACTACTATTCTTCTGGCGGAGTTGCGGATTGCCAAAATTGCCATGACTGCCAAAATTGCCATAATTGAAAAACCCCGCACGTAGGTGACAGAGAGATTCGGAAAAGGAAGGAAAACAATTAGTAATACAGGCTGTTTGTTACAATTTTTACAGGCAGCCACATCCCTATGCCCTTGCAGACGCACTTTACCGATGTTCCTACGGCCATAGAAGAGGTTCGCGCCGGACGCATGGTCGTGGTAGTTGACGACGAAGACCGCGAAAACGAAGGCGACCTGACCATGGCCGCCGAGAAGATCACGCCCGAAGCCATCAATTTCATGGCTAAGCATGGCCGGGGGCTGATCTGCCTGGCCATGACCGCCGAACGGCTCGATCATCTCCACATAGGGCCCATGACACGGGAAAACACCTCTCCTTATGGTACGGCGTTTTACGAAAGCGTGGAGGCCCGCGAGGGGGTCACAACCGGCATTTCCGCCCACGACCGGGCGCGTACCATCCAGGTAGCCATCAATCCAGCCAGCCGCCCTGCTGATCTGGTCCGCCCCGGCCACGTATTTCCCTTGTGTGCGCGCAAAGGCGGCGTGCTGGTGCGCGCCGGCCAGACGGAGGCGGCGGTTGATCTTTCCCGCATGGCCGGCCTGATTCCCGCAGGAGTAATCTGCGAGATCATGAATGAAGACGGCACTATGGCGCGAGTTCCTGACCTGATTGAGTTTTGCCGCCGGCACGAGATGAAGATGCTGACCGTAGCGGAGATGATCCGCTACCGGATGCAGAACGAAAGGCATGTAGAACGCATAGGCGAGGCGGTGCTGCCAACCCGCCACGGCGAATTCCGCATGATTGCCTACGAGAGCCAGCTTGATCGTGAATCCCACGTCGCCCTGGTGAAAGGAAATGTAGAGGCCTCTTCCGTCCCGGTGCTGGTGCGCATGCATTCTCACTGCCTTGCCGGAGATGTCTTTGGCGGAGCGCTTTGCGACTGCCAACTGGTGCTTGACTGCTCGCTGGACATGATCGCCCGCCAGGGCGATGGCGCCCTGATCTATCTGCACCAGACCTCAAAAGGGTTTAGCGTGGACGACCATAGCAGGCTGGTGTTTCACCGCGAAATAAGGGAAACGCCCACCATGGACCACCAGAGAAAAACACAGCGGGAGATCGGCGTAGGCGCGCAGATCCTCTCAGACCTGAGTATCCACGAAATCCGCCTGCTGACCAATCATCCTAAACGCGTGGCGGGGCTGGAAGGCTTTGGTATCACCATTAGAGAGCAGGTGCCGGTTACGTCCACAAAATCAGTGGCGGGATAAAGCCAGGAAGCACTCAGCAATCGGCATTCAGCCAAACCAGGATCAAAGCTAATCAAGAGCGCATAACGCTGAGACCCGGGGAAAGCTTCCCAGCTTAATTCGGTTTTCGCGGGAAAACCTGCTCGTCGTGAATTATGAACTGGGCGGAACATGCCGCTGATCCGCAGATTACCGGAACCAGTCCGCGCATCTGCCGCTGCGTAATCAACCCCAAAGTGCCGCACTCCGGACAGGCCAGCACTGCCCAGTAAGGATCGTCCGGCTCGCCGACTTGGCCGGCATTTTCCAGAATAAAGAGGCTTCCCGGTTCCATTTGCTCGGGAATCCACTCCGTCAGGATGTTGAGCTCCGCTACCATGTAACCCTCCGATCCCAAAACCAGAATACCCGCTGCACATTACGATGCGCATTTTCAAAGCCATGCGAGGCTTCCTGCCTACGAACTCTTTCTTTTGCGCCCGGACGACGCCCCCTGTGCCTGGACAGGACGGCGCCCCAGCATCTCGGCCCGAACCTCCCGGACCGCATCGCTCAGGCAAATCCCGAGTAACGGTTGGCGGGAATTCTTCAGAATATCAATCACCTGCCACTGCGAGTTTTCCAGGTAAATGCGCTGGCCGTCCGTCAGGAGATGATAATCCGAGGCGCTGCTCACCACCTCGGACAGCTTCCGTCCAAATTCCTTGCGCAGGAATTTCAGGATACGGCGGACCCGCTGCAGGGGAAATCCTTTCCGGCGAAGTGCGCAAATCACGGCTACTTCGGTAACGTCATCCACGGAATACAGGCGTACGCGCCCCTGGCGCTCCGGGACAACCACGCCGCGCTCATCCCACCATTGCAACTGGCGCGGCGTAATGCCGGTCAGCCTCACAACTTCCGCAGATGTAAATTTCTCGTTCATCTTTCCCATGAAATGTTTAAAACATTCCTGAGCACGAATGTTTCGATTGTAGGACGAGAAAAGTGAATGTCAAGAAATTT
>DATMMY010000340.1:0-2035 GCA_035569515.1 Candidatus Solibacter sp.
ATTGCGTTAGAAAAGCTGATTCCAAGGATTGATCCAGCGCAGCTCTCAGGAACGGTCATCATTCTGCCGCTGGTGAACATTCAATCGTTCTTGCAGAAGGTTCCTCACGTGAACCCCGTTGACAACAAGAGCATGAACCGCTTTTACCCCGGTAAGGCTGATGGCACCCAGACCGACCGGGCCTCATATCTGATCACCAAACAGGTTGTAGAGCGGAGCGACTACCTGATTGACTACCACGGCGGCGACCTGGATGAAGACCTGCGCCCGTACAGCTACTGGTCCAAGATAGGCAACGACAAGCAGGATGCGATTACCCGCGACATGGTACTGTCCTTTGGCCTTGACCACATCATCGTGGTGGCCGACCGGCCGAAAGATCCCAACGCGTCACGCTATCTCGAAAACACGGCCAGCACACGCGGAAAGCCGGCAATTGCCGTAGAGGCGGGACATGCCGGGACTGTGGAGACGGGCGACGTGGAAGCCCTGGCCAACGGCACTCTCAACGTGATGCGCTATCTCAAGATGCTGCCGGGCGCGGCGCCCATGGTGGAGCATCCGGTTTGGATCGGCAAAGTAGATACCATCTCCAGCGACTTCAACGGCATTTTCTATCCGCTGGTGCAGCGTGGAAGCTATGTGGAGCAAGGCATGAAGGTAGGCTATGTTACCGACTACTTCGGCAACACGATTCTTGAAGCCCGTGCTCCGGCGGCTGGCGTGGTCCTATATATCTGCTCGGTACCTTCCATGAAGAAGGGCGACACGATTGCCAACGTGGGTGAAGTAACCAAGAATCCGTAGATCGGATTTCGTTTTGACGAAACCCTGGTTTCTTAATGATTGTCATTCCGAGCGTAGCGCAGCAACGGAGCGGGCACAACGCATCTGAAAGGCGCGGAGAGAGGAACCCCGACAATACTTCGGACTTAAATGCGACTCCAAGGCATTCGACCCAAGAGTCGTGCTGGTGGTGCATATAAAGAGCAGATTCTCGAGAGAACTCCCTGAAGCTGCATCGTATGTTAAACACTTCAGGGGTCCTTCACTGCGCGCCCCTCAGTAAGGTAGACGTGAGATATGCTTTAGCGCTCCGTTCAGGATGACAGGCTCATAAATTGATCAAACACTGAACCAAACCGCTGCCCTCCCCCAGCCAACTAAAATTCCTGGACCGGCGTCGCTTGCTGCTCACCCACTCGGCCAGCAACGATCTCGGCGCGGAAATAGTTTTCGCCGCGGATCGCGCACCCGGCCATCCGCCGCAACATATTGATCTGGCCAACGTGCGTGAGAGAATCGGCGATGCCGCCCTGGAAAAGCTTGCCCGGCGGACAGCCCAGAGGCTGATCCGACGCCAGATAATCCTCAACCGCCTCCAGGGCTTTGAAGAACCTCTGTACTTCCTGCGCCCAGGGAAGCGGCTTGGAATCATGCCACGCCTGTTTGCCCTTGCACAAAGACAAGACCCAATCGTACAGGTCGCCCATGTGGGCAAGAATTTGCGCCGGAGTCCGTCCGTCTGGCGTTGCCTTGTATTCGGCAAAACTCTCGGGCGCGCCCCGCAGGGCTTTGCCCGCCCGGTAGGCTACTGTCGCCAGGGTGTGGCGAAGAAGTTCGCGGCTTGTATCTGAAACGGTGGTTGGCGCAGTTGACATGATGGCATTCCTCTTTTCTCGATAGCTTACATCACCGGAGCTGGTTTGTGTCACCGCAGGATTGAGTTCCAGAGAATCGTATGGAAAGTTACATAGAACCAGCAATCATCGCAGATCTCGTGGATTCCAGATGAAGAGCGTGCTATACTCAATCTTGTAATGACGATTCGGACCAAATCCATGATGAGACGGCGTGTCAATCGCGCTCGGCCTTCGGGATTTGTCTGTCCATAGAACCACCAAGTTCAGATTAAATTCTCGAAGGCCCCGGCAAAAAAGTCGGGGCCTTTTGATTTTTTGACCGGTAGCCAAGTGGAAAGGCACGTGACTGTTAATCACGCTATGCGCAGGTTCGATTCCTGCCCGGTCAGCCA
>DATMMY010000341.1:0-3481 GCA_035569515.1 Candidatus Solibacter sp.
ATTTACCTGGATGTTCGAATACCGTGCGAGACGATAATCCTCGTTATTGGGCCGAAACAACTGCTGCCGGATGGAGACATTCCGTTGAGGATCGATCCACCAGATGACCCTGGGAAAAATGCCGTGAATGCTGGAGGACGGGTTTGCCACCAGTACCAACTTCGCAGTCTTGACGCCATCAATGGTTTCCCACGCGTCCATTTTCACATCGTAGGATTTCAGCAGATCATGGCCGCGTTCGCCAAAACCCAGTCTCATGAAGCTCTCAACATCAGCCTTGTTCGTGCCGACCTCTCGCTCCGTGATCTGATCGATCCTGGGTTCATACATCCGAACCTTGCCTTCTTTGAATATGATCTGCTTCTTAGAGGGCACGGTAATCAGCACGCCGGCCTCCACGTCTTTATCTTTGCCACGGCGCTGCAGGTACAGCTGCCCTTTCTGCACGTCGGTGTCATTGACAACCTTCGTATATTGGTCCCATTCAAAATCCGCCTGGACGGAGTTGAAATGCTCGGCGGCACGGTCCATCTGCGACAGCACGGTCTCCAGGTCACCAGGGGCCACCGCGCGGGGCGCGTCCGCCTTTTGAGCAAAGCCTGAGAATGAAAATAGAACAACCAGCACAACCGCAACGCTCTTCATGAGACCCACTCTCCGTGCCAGTATGGGTACAACTTAACCGAATGAACTTGGCGCATTTTGTTTTCAGCGCATAATTACTTATGAATCAGCGCGCGGTAGGCGACAATGCGGCCCGCCTGATCGCGTACCTGCTCGATCTTGTCGATGGTAACCTCGCCGGCAATAGGACGAATCAGGCGCAATAAATTAGTCCGCACCATGCCCTCGCTCTGGGCATCCACGGCGGACGCATCTACCAGGCAGATCAACCCATGATCTCCATCAGAAGTGATTTCTATCGAGGTTGGATGCGGCGGGTGCCCTGCCGGTTGGTCTTTGAAGTCGATGAACCGGGGGCCCAGAAAGACGAACAGAAGTATCAGCGTGACCATGACATCGTAGTGAAAGCTGCCACGATCGTGGGTCCAGAAAAGATAGCCTTTGAGAACTCGTCCTATGCGAGACATGCGTGATTAGTTTAGCGGTTCCGCATGCGCCGAGGCAAAAAATCTGGCTGCTGGCTCCTAGCCTCTGGCTACTAGCCGGAATTCTTCTAAGACTTTCGCGGAACGATGCGGTCCGTACCAAGATAGGGCCGCAGGACTTCCGGCACGACCACAGTGCCATCCGCCTGCTGATAATTTTCCAGGACTGCCAGCCAGGTGCGTCCTACGGCCAATCCGCTGCCGTTCAAAGTATGAACATACTCGCTCTTCTTGCTGCCCTCCGGACGCCACCGAATATTGGCTCGCCGCGCCTGAAATGATTCGAAATTCGAGCAGGAAGAGATTTCGCGATAGAGCTGCTGGCCGGGCAGCCAGACCTCCAGATCGTAGGTCTTGGCTGAAGACGGGCTCATATCGGCGGTGCAAAGGACCATCACGCGATAGTGCAACCCCAGTTTCTGCAATACCATTTCAGCGTCGCGCGTGAGGCGCTCATGCTGCTCATACGATTCCTGGGGACGGGCAAACTTCACCAGTTCGACTTTCTGAAACTGGTGCTGGCGAACAATGCCGCGAACATCCTTGCCGTACGAACCGGCCTCGCTCCGGAAGCACGGGGTATAGGCGGTCACGGACAGGGGCAATCGCGCCGAATCGAGCACCTCGTCGCGATAAAGATTGGTGAGCGGGACCTCCGCCGTGGGGATCAGCCACAGATCGTGATGCTCACACTTGAACGAATCTTCCGCGAACTTAGGCAACTGGCCGGTGCCGGTCATGGACTGCGAGTTCACCATATAAGGCGGCAGGACTTCGGTATAGCCGTGCTCGCGCGTGTGCAGATCCAGCATGAAGTTGGCCAGGGCGCGCTCCAGCCGGGCGCCCACGTCCCAGTAGACGGCAAAACGGGCCCCGGAGAGTTTGGCCGCACGCTCCAGGTCGAGGATGCCGAGCTGCTCACCGAGTTCCCAATGGGGCTTAGGGGTGAAATTGAATTGGGGTGGCGCTCCCCAGCGGCGCACCTCCACGTTATCTTCCGGCGACTTGCCCACCGGAACGGAGTCATGCGGCATATTGGGAATACCGGCCAGCACGCCTCTCAGCTCTTGCTCCAGTTCAGCGGCCTGCTTTTCCAGCGCATCGCCTTGTTCACGCAGGGCCCGGCTCTGCTCCATCAGCGCGGTGGTGTCCTGCCCGGACTTCTTCAGCCGGGCAATCTCTTCGGAAGCGCGATTTCTCTGGGCCTTTAAAGTTTCCGCCTGGGTAATCACCTGCCGGCGTCGCTCGTCGGCCGAACGAAAATCACCCAGGACACGGGACGGCTCCAGGCCACGGTGGCGCAGCATCTCTTCGATCTTTGGCAGATTTTCGCGGACAAAAGCGAGATCAAGCATAGAAGCAATTAATCTATCATGCTGACCGGAGCGGGGCCGAAGCCAAACACAAAACCTTCTGCTGAAAACACAACGCAGCACAGCCGCAACCAAATCCCAGATCACCACAAAAGTCAGAGAAAAAAACCTTCAGCCGCGAATTAACACGAATGGACGCGAATGAAACCGGCCAAAACCTTTGAAACACAGAGGTAGCGGAGGAAGCAGAGGAAACAAGATTTTCGAGACTCTGCCAATACAGAGAAAACTAAAGACCAAAGCAAAACCCACTACGGAGACACCCTTCGCTGCCGCTCGAGGGCAGGCTACGACACGGAGAGAACGATAATCAATTTCAACGCCGAGATGCCGAGAAGAACCCAAAAAAATCTAGGAGGCTCAGAGGAAAAGCAAGATCAAGTTGCCGATTTGGATGCGTTACCACTGATCTAAATCGAGATTGCGGCGGGCGGTGCGACAACTTTCATTCGAGCATTTACACTTAAAGAACTTGATGGCGAACTCATCTCCAGGAAAACCTGACCTGAGCGTGCGCTTTTCCGGCATCACGTTCAAGAACCCGGTCATTGCCGCCAGCGGGACTTTTGGCTACGGCATTGAATATGAAGATATTGTCTCGCTGGAGAAGCTAGGCGGATTTGTCTCCAAGGGCCTCTCACGCGAGCCCATGGCCGGAAACCCTCCGCCCCGGCTGTTTGAGACAGCGGCCGGCATGTTGAATTCGATTGGACTGCAAAACATAGGCGCGCAAGCCTTTATTGAAGAAAAACTGCCCAAGCTGCAGCACAAGAAGAATGTAGTCGTAATCGCAAATGTATTCGGCTTTACCCGTGAAGACTACGAGGCCACCATCCGCATCCTGAACCAGGCGGAAGGCATTGCGGCCTACGAATTGAATGTCTCGTGCCCCAACACCAAACATGGCGGCATCTCGTTTGGCAGCGACCGCGTTCTGCTGGAAGAGCTGGTAGCAAGCTGCAAGGCTGCCGCTCGCCGGCCGCTCATTGTGAAGCTCTC
>DATMMY010000342.1:0-8666 GCA_035569515.1 Candidatus Solibacter sp.
ATCACTATCCTGCTGATCCTGATGGGGGCCGCCGTTCCGGTGGTGCGCCTCAGCGCAAAACGTCAAAGAGAGACTGAATTGCGGCGTGACCTGTTGGAAATGCGTTCAGCCATTGATCGATATAAAGAGTATGCGGATAAAAGGTACTTTCAGGTGAAGGTCGGCACGGAAGGCTATCCACCGGACCTGGATACCTTGGTCAAAGGCGTGGATGTGCAAGGGAAGAAGATCCGTTTTCTCCGCAAGGTTCCGGTGGATCCCATGACCGGCAGTACCGAATGGGGAATGCGCTCCATGGAGGATGATGCTACCTCTGATTCCTGGGGCGGTCAGAATGTCTTCGATATCTACACCAAGTCAAACGGTACCGGCCTTGACGGAACCAAGTATAAGGACTGGTAATGATGAACTCGGGCAGGCTTCAGTACCATTGCTGGAAGGGAAAGACCCAACAGCATCGAGTCCAGCGCGGCTTTACCTTGCTGGAAATTATTGTCGCCGCCACCATACTGTTCATCCTGATGGGCGCCGCCGTTCCGATCGCGCGCCTCGGCCTGAAACGTCAAAAAGAAGGTGATTTGCGCCGGGACCTGTGGGAAATTCGTTCAGCCATTGACCGCTATAAAGATCTTGCGGACAGGAATGCGTTTCAACAGAAAGTCGGTACGGAAGGTTATCCCCCTGACCTGGATACCTTGGTCAAGGGTGTGGACGTGCAGGGAAAGAAGATCCGTTTTCTCCGCAGGATTCCGGTTGATCCCATGACCGGCAAGACGGAATGGGGAATGCGCTCCATGCAGGATGATGCCACCTCTGATTCCTGGGGTGGCCAGAACGTCTTTGACGTCTATACCAAATCGGACGGCACTGGTCTTGATGGAACCAAGTATAAGGACTGGTAATTATGAACTCAGGCAGGATTCTCAGGCGCAAACAACGCGGTTTTACCCTGATCGAGATGATCATTGTAATTGCGATCATCATGATCCTCTCGGGCATTGCAGTTCCGATTTACACAATGCATATTCTCCATGCGCGTGAGGCGGTATTGAAAGAAGATCTGTACACCATGCGCAATGCCATTGACCAGTACACCAATGATAAGAATAAGGCCCCGCAGGATCTCGGCGAATTGGTTACAGCCGGCTATCTTGGGAAGATTCCCCAGGATCCCTTTACCCACCTGACCGACACCTGGCAGGTAGTTCAGGAAGATACCTTGTTGAGCGTCGACCAGACCGCGCCAGGGATTAGCGATGTGCACAGCGGCTCCAATCTGAACAGTTCCGAGGGCACCGCTTACAGCACCTGGTGACGCCTTCGCACAGCTTCGCAGCTTGCGGAAAAAGTCCTTTTTCGTCTTCTGCTTTGAAGGAGCACGGCTTCAGCCGTGCCGTATATTGTTGAAAATACATCCGGCTTTAGCCGCTGAGGTACCGTTCTTCTGTCGAAAAGTATCTTTTCCGCAAGCTGCTTCAAAAAGCCTTAGGTTGATCCAATCACGTCCACAGAAAATTTAGGGGTAAATTCTCTTAGCTACCGCCTTAGTAGTATCTATATAATCAAATAGGCTCATCCAGCGCAAAGCCCGATAACAACCGCCGTCATCCGCGAGGACGTTAAAATTCGTGGTCTCTTTCTTAGGTTGGTATTCGTGTGTCCAGCTACAGCGAAGGAATCCTAATCCGCAGTCGTGTGCTCCAAATCCTTCGCATTTTTTTTCGAAGGGTGGGAGACGCAGGGTGCTCCTCAGCCAATAAAAATGCGGCTTGTCTCAGATGTCTCAGTTTCAAGAGCGGGGCATTCGGCTCATTGGATCTTATTCATTCGTGTTCATTCACGTTAATTCGTGGCTAAAAATCATGCGGCTTGTCCCGGTTTACTGTCTACAATTTGGGGGTAAATTCTTGGTTGAGTTGATCTGTTTCGAAGTCGGCGCCAGCAAAAGTCAGGTCGGCACAAACAGCTTTCAAGTCGGCACCAGGACCGCTCAAGTCGGCACAAACCGTCTTCAAGTCGGCACAAATCGACCTCAAGTCGGCACAAAAAAGCAACTCGTCATCCATAACCCCAATGTTTTCAACGAATCTGTTCAAGGGTGCCGTGTTGGAATGCAATTTTTTCAGTTTCTCGAGAAAAACAGAGGAAATGTAGCGGCGTAGCGGCTATTTTTCGAAATTATGGGGTCTCCAGTTCTGGTTCCCGCTAACCCGCCCAATTTTGTTACCATTTCCTCATGCCCGTTGATGTGGAAATCCAGACCACCTATCTGCCTCCTTTGAAAGCTCCGCGCGGCAATGAACTGACCTGTAAGGGTTGGTCGCAGGAAGCCGCTATGCGCATGCTCATGAACAACTTAGACGAAGAGGTGGCCGAGCGCCCTCGGGACCTGGTGGTCTATGGGGGCACCGGCAAGGCGGCCCGCAATCAGAAATGCCTGGATGCCATCATCACCGAGCTGAAGTCTTTGGAGAACGATGAAACTCTGCTGGTCCAATCCGGCAAACCCGTGGGGGTGTTCAAGACCCATGAATATGCTCCCAGGGTGCTGATCGCCAACTCTAACCTGGTGGGACATTGGTCCAGCTGGGAAAAATTCAACGAACTGGAGCGCGCCGGCTTAATGATGTATGGCCAGATGACGGCCGGCTCATGGATCTACATCGGCTCTCAGGGAATTATCCAGGGGACATTTGAGACTCTTGCCGCTGCCGGCGAAAGACATTTTAGCGGCGACCTGGCCGGCAAGTTGATCGTCAGCGGCGGGATGGGTGGCATGGGCGGCGCTCAGCCCCTGGCGGCGACCATGACCGGCGCCTGCTTTCTCGGTATTGACGTGGATGCGGAGCGAATCAAGAAGCGCCTCAAGACCGGATACTGCGATTTCATGGTCAACAATCTTGATGAAGCCCTTCGCATTCTCAAGAATTCGATACGGAAAAAAGAGGCCATTTCGGTTGGGCTGATCGGAAATTGCGCCGAGGTCATTCCCGAACTCGCGGAGAGAGGTGTGCTGCCCGACATTCTCACGGACCAGACTTCCGCTCATGATCCTCTCAATGGATATGTTCCCGCGGGCATGCCGCTGGAAAAGGCGCTGGAACTGCGCAAGCGTGATCCCCAAGCCTATCTGGAGCATTCGCTGGATTCGATGGCCCGCCACGTGGAAGGCATGTTACGGCTTCAGAAAATGGGCAGCGTCACCTTCGACTACGGCAACAACATACGTACATTCGCTTTTCAACGTGGGATCAAGAATGCCTATGATTTCCCCGGCTTTGTTCCTGCATATATACGTCCGCTGTTCTGCGAAGGACGGGGTCCATTTCGCTGGGTAGCGCTTTCCGGCGATCCTGCCGACATCGCCGTTACCGATGATCTGGTGCTTGAACTGTTCCCCAGGAACCGCATTCTGAGCCGCTGGATCAGCCTGGCGCGCAAGCGAATCAGGTTTCAAGGGCTACCCTCCCGAATTTGCTGGCTGGGGTATGGCGAACGGGCGCAGTTTGGTCTGGCCATGAACGATCTGGTCAGGAAAGGCAAGATCAAAGCGCCCATCGTGATGGGGCGCGATCACCTGGACTGCGGCTCGGTTGCTTCTCCTTACCGGGAAACTGAGGCAATGAAGGATGGCAGCGATGCTGTTGCCGACTGGCCTATTCTGAATGCTTTGCTAAACACTGCAAGCGGCGCCAGTTGGGTCTCGGTTCATAATGGCGGAGGAGTAGGAATTGGCTACTCCTTGCACGCCGGACAGGTCACGGTGGCCGATGGCAGTGAGGCGATGGCACGTCGTATTGAACGGGTGCTTACCAATGATCCCGGCATTGGCGTGGCCCGGCACGTGGATGCGGGTTATGAAGAGGCCAGCACCTTTGCCGACCGCACCGGAGTGAAAACTCCGATGAGGCCCGGCAACGCCGACTGAGTTGCCCAAAAAATCAGTGTCATCCTGAGCGGCAGCGAAGAGCCTGTCCTAGAGGTGAGTCCGCGAGCCGAAGGAAACTGCTCCGCTGCTCTTATAGGATCATAATTCCCGATTGGGGTTAGCTCTTGTCTATAGCGGAGGCGTTGATGGGTAGCTTGTTAGAGGATGCTAGTTATGTCATTAGCGAGACTGCTGCCGGAGTAGTTTCTGGTGATTGTTGCCTTGGAATTTCCGCTTAGCGGAAAACAATTAACTCTTTGTCGATGAGCCGTGACGTCTTGCACAGAGTAAATACCGCCGTTTCTAAAAAAGCCATAGGAGAAAAGAAATTTTAAATTTCAAATTTAAAATTGTAAATTTTGAACCCATCAAGACAGTTTCCCTCTAACCCTTACCTCCTGCTGGCCAATATCGGCCAACTGCTGACTCTGCGTGGCGATTCAAGCCCCAGGCGCGGTGCTGCCCTCAAAGAGATTGGATTGATCGAAGATGCCGCTGTGCTATGTGGCGGCGGAAGGATCATCGCCGCAGGGCCTCAGAGGGCGATTCTTCGTGGGCCTTGGCTGCGCAAGAACAGGCGCAAGCTGCGGGAAGTCGACTGCGGGGGAAGGGTTGTTCTTCCCGGCCTGATCGATTCACACACCCACCCGGTATTCTCCGAACCGCGTTTGCTGGACTTTGAGAAGCGCATTGCCGGGGCCTCGTATCAGGAGATTGCCGCTGCCGGTGGTGGCATTCGCTCGAGCGTGGCTGCGGTTCGAAAAGCCACGCGTAAGCAACTCGGTCAGCAGGTACTTGGCGCCCTTAAAGCCATGCTAGAGCAGGGCACGACCACGGTCGAAGCTAAATCAGGCTACGGGCTGACCGCCGAAGCAGAGATCAAGTCGTTGCAAGCCATTCGCGATGCCGCTCGCCTTTGGCCTGGCGCGGTTGTTTCCACGCTTCTGGCAGCGCACGTTGTCCCCCCCGAGTTTGCCGGGAAGGAAGACCAGTACGTAGACGTAGTTTGCCGGGAGATCATTCCCCTGGCGGCTAAAAAGAAGCTGGCTGAATTTGTGGATGTATTTTGTGAGCATGGGGCTTTTACGCTGGGGCAGTCCGAGAGAATCTTTGCTTCCGCCCGGGCGGCGGGCCTGGGAACCCGTGCTCACGTTTGTCAATTCACCGCGTCAAAATTACATACGCTGCTCTCATATCAGCCGGCTTCATTCGACCACATGGATTGCGTCGCGCAGGAGGACATAAGCTTGTTGGCCCGCGAACAGACAGTGGCCACCCTTCTGCCTGCGGCCAACTACTTTCTTGGCCATAGCGAATTTCCGGATGCCCGCCGGCTCATTGATTCAGGTGTGGCGCTTGCCCTGGCTACGGATTACAATCCAGGGACTTCGCCCACGCCGAGCATGGCTTTTGTTATTTCGCTGGCCTGCACGCACATGAAGATGAGTCCGGCGGAGGCCATCGCCGCCAGCACCATGAATGCCGCGTGCGCGCTTCGACTGCAGGAGCGAAAAGGAAGCATTGAACCGGGCAAGGATGCCGATCTGGCGCTATTTGATGTGAAAGACTATCGCGAGATCGGCTATTGGTTTGCATGGAATCGGTGTCGTCAGGTCATTATGTCCGGGCAGTTGGGGTTGAATGAGAAAAGCTAAGTTGGAAGAGCGGAGCCTTCAGAGCCTGCTCAACGTAACAATAAAAGTTTGAGTAAATGGTTTTGACTTGTTCTGGCTGATTGCCATTTGCTAATTGCTATTTGCTGATTCGGTTGTGTTTGTTCCAAAAAGGGAGACTTATGCAGTTGAGAAAATTCCTGGTGATCCTGGCGATCGTGGCTCCGCTCGGGGCCGTTGCACAACGCTTGCCCGACAATGTTGTTTCCGATCACTACAGCCTCACGTTTACGCCCGATCTACGGAGTGCCACGTTTGCGGGTCAAGAAACCATAAATGTGCGCGTCATCCATCCCGGCAATTCAGTGACTTTAAACTCTGTCGAGATCGAGTTCCAGAAGGTGACTATCACCCAGGGCGGCGTGACCCAGGAGGCAAAGGTCGCTCTTGATCCGGCCAAAGAGCAAGCGACATTTACGGTGCCCAGTACGTTGGTCGCTGGCCCGGCGAGTATTGAGGTGCAGTTCACCGGGATCCTCAACGATAAGCTCCGAGGCTTCTACCTGGCCAAGACCAGGTTGAGGAATTACGCTTCGACCCAGTTTGAGTCAACCGATGCCCGCCGGGCCTTTCCCTCATTCGACGAGCCCGCGTTGAAGGCAACTTTCGATATAACCCTGGTTGTGGACAAAGCAGACACGGCAATTTCGAACGGACGCATCATCTCCGATACGCCCGGTCCGGCCCCCGGCAAACATTCGTTAAAATTTTCCACGACCAAGAAGATGTCTACGTACCTGGTGGCCATGGCTGTGGGTGACTTTCAATGTAATGAAGGATCGGCGGATGAGATTCCTATCCGCGTTTGCGGCACGCCGGACAAGAAGCCTTTGGGCGTAGTGGCGTTGCATTATGCCGAGGAGATCCTCAAGTTTTACAACCAGTATTACGGCATCAAGTATCCATTTGAAAAATTGGACATCGTGGGAGTGCCGGATTTTGAAGCCGGCGCTATGGAGAACACGGGAGCCATTTTCTATCGCGAATCGCTGCTCTTCGCCGATGAAAAGTCCTCTGTCGATTTGCGCCAGGCGGTCTACGAAGTGCTGGCCCATGAGATGGCCCATCAGTGGTTTGGCGATCTTGTGACCATGAAGTGGTGGAACAACCTATGGCTGAACGAGGGCTTTGCCACGTGGATGGCGCTTAAACCCTCCCAGGCGTTGCATCCGGACTGGAAGGCAAACCTGGGTGCGGTGCAGGCGACCAATGGCGCGCTCCAGTTCGATGCGTTGAAGAACACCCATCCAATTCGAGTGAAGGCGGAGACGCCGCAAGAGATCAATGAGCTGTTTGACGCCATTTCTTATGAAAAAGCTGCGGCGGTCCTGCGCATGATTGAGTCGTATGTGAGCCCTGATGTCTTTCGCCGGGGCGTGAACTCATATCTGCGTAAGTTCTCTTACGGCAACGCCACGGCCGAGGATTTCTGGGACGCAATCACCCAGGCATCGGGGCGTCCTGTAGACAAGATCATGCTTACGTTTGTGAATCAGCCGGGCGAGCCGCTGGTTAGCGTGAAGACCAGATGCATCACGCCTGCACCGCAAACCGTTTCCACACGTACGCGTAAAGGCAGAAGATCGAGAGCGACGATCAAGCCGCATCCCAAGACCGAGGTTACGGTTTCCCAGCAGCGCTTTCTTGCCGACCCTGGCAGCGCGCCGCAGAACAGCGAACTCTGGATGATCCCGGTGTGCTTTAAGTCTTCTGACGGCAAGCCGTTCTGCCAGATCTTCAGCCAGCGCCAGGAGACGGTGCCTCTTACCGGCTGCTCTTCCTGGGTATTCACGAATGCCAACGCGGTTGGTTATTACCGCACGCAGTATGACGCGGCTGATTTCCAGAAGCTCAGCGCCTCTGTCTTGTCGCAGTTAGGAACGGCCGAACGGATGTCATTGGTGAATGATGAAGCGGCCCTGGTAAGAGCAGGCCAGGAGAGTGTGGCCAGACTGTTAGATCTGGTGGCCGCCCTGAATCAGGACACCGAACGGGAAGTGGTGGACAGCTATATCCGTTCCTTGAGGGCCATGGACAGTTACCTGGTTACGCCGCAAGACCGTCCGGCTTTCAAATCCTGGATACGCTCCAACTTCCGTCCCATGATGGACAAGATCAAGTGGACACCCTCCGCAGGTGAAAGCTCTGATGTCAGCGAGCTTCGCCATGAGCTCCTGGGAATTCTGGCTGGAATAGGAGAAGACGCGGAGGCGGTCCAGCAATCCACAAAGCTGGCGGAACAATATTTGGAGAACCCCGAGTCAGTGGAATCTGGCCTTGCGCGGGTCGCTTTGGGGGTGGCCGCACACAGCGGCAACGCTGATCTGTTTGAGCGCTACCTCGCAGCTATGCATAAGGCGCGCTCACCCGAGCAGTTCTACGCCATAGCTTCCGGCATGCCTAATTTTCGGGATCCTCAACTCGTTCGACGCTGGCTTCAGATGGCCGTGTCGGAAGAAACCCGCAACCAGGATGCAGCGGGACGCATAGCGGATGTGCTGTCACGATATGAAGTGCATCAAATTGCCTGGCAGTGGGTAAAAGAGCATTGGCCCGAAGTGGAAAAGAAAATCACCATGTCGAGCGGAGGAGGAATCGTAGGCGCCACTCGCACTTTCTGCGATGCCGAATCGCGTGACGATGTTCAAAAGTTTTTTACTGAGCACAAGGTACCCTCGTCGGAGCGGGCCCTTCGCCAGGCTGCCGAGAGCGTCAACGCCTGCATCAGCTACCGGGACCACCAGCAGAAGAACCTGACTTCCTGGCTGGGACAGCATGGCGGTTCAACTGCAGCCGGAGGCCAGTGATGAAGAAATTTGGTAATTTGAGTAATTTTGTAGCTTGGTAATTGAAGCCCTTTGGTTGCGATGAAGAGGAACTTATGGTCGAAGTAACCGGATGCACACAAGAAAATCAGTGTCATCCTGAGCGGCAGCGAAGGAACTGCTCCGCTGCGCTTAGGGATACGAGAATCTCCCGAACTTAACGCCGATCACCGATCAAGTTTCTATAGTTTGGCACACAGACTCTTTAATCTAGAATAGCTGCTACATCACTGCATTCCT
>DATMMY010000343.1:0-6623 GCA_035569515.1 Candidatus Solibacter sp.
GTATGTACTCTTCCCTTGCCCGACATGATGCCGGAAGACCTTACGTTTGAAAAAGCATCGAGAACATTCGTGATGTCCAGCATCCAGCACCATACGTTGTATCGGGTGTCATTACCGGTGTCATTACCAAAGACCGGCAGCCAGGAGTGTGCCGTGGCCGAGATACCACTCCCAGAGGAGGCCAGACGCTGGCCAACCCTGGCCGTCTCCTCGGATGCCACCCGAAACGTGCTTTGGATGACAGCTTCTGCCATGCCCGGCTTTGCCGGGTTTCCTAATGAAGATGACGGTAAGGCTGCGCTCCTGGCCATCGCGGGAGCCACCGGGAAGGTGCTGCGACGTTTTGATCCATCCACCGGTTCGGCCGCAGTCCTGGGAGATATGTCCGTGGCGCGAGATGGAACGGTGTATCTAACCGATAGCATCGGCGGCGGCGTTTATCGGGTGCGCGGCGATCTTGCCTCCAGCAAGCTGGAAAAGATTGCGGATGGCCTGCTCTCTCCCCAGACACCCGTTCTGGCCCGCGACGGCCAGCGACTGTTTGTGCCTGAGTACCCTATGGGAATCGCAGTCGTGAGTTTAATTCCCGATAAAGCGACAAGCGATAAACAGGTTACTGACCAAACAACGCCGGGCAAGATCAGATCGAACACAACATTATCGAACGCAACATCAAAGACAACATCGAAGACAATCAAGGCGGACCAAACGACGCAACGACTCGATTATCTTCACCATCCCGCCAACGTTGCTGTGACCGGGCTTGATGGTCTTTATCTCTCTGGAGATTCGCTGGTCGGCATCCAAAACGGTACGGAGCCGGCGCGAATCGTCCGCTATCGCCTGAATCACGCCCAGACTGAGATCCTGTCCGCTGAGGTTATCGAGCAGTCCACGGACCGCCTGGGAGAGCCAACCCACGTGATTGAGGTAGATGGATGGTTCTACGTAACTGCAAATGTCGGGTGGAACAAGATCGACGATTCAGGAACTCTCAAGCCGGGCCAGCAGTTCACACGGCCAATACTTCTAAGGTTTAGAAAAGCAGTTCTTAGCCATTAAAATTTTTAGCAACTGGCACCAAGCCTCGTTCTGACGAACTAATTTATGGGAAAAAAGCGAAAACTCACACCGCGCGAGAAGGCCGCAAAGAAGCGCAAGCAAAGGGAGTTCATGACCATTTTTATCAATGGAAAGCAGAAGCGCGTCCGTCGCCCGCAGACAATCGAAGGACTTGATGTCGATGAATTCATACGTCGAAATGCGGACCCAATCTGGCTGCATCAGAACGAAATGGGAGTATATGGCAGAGCCGGAGCCGGGAGCGAGCCCGCAAAGTGCTCCCCGTGATCCAGAAGATGACATTCCCTTCTAGTGTTTATCGCCGCTCGAACACAAGAGACGGCCGCACGAGTGATGGCACACCCAAGATCTCCAACCCAAAGGTAAATATCCCAAAACATTTCTTCTGGCAGGCCAACCTGCGATCGGACAAAAGCTCTGATCTCAGCTTTGTTTAGCCACAATTGCTGGCTTCAACTCATCGTCAAACCATCGGTTGCTACCTTTGCCGGCAATATCTGGCAGCCGGTCTTGTGAATGGACTCGACTACCTTTTCGCGGGACTCTGGCTCTGTCAGAAAGACTACGCAGCCTCCGCCACCGGCGCCGCAGACTTTGGCTGATAGCGCTCCGCTTTGCATGGCGTTGCTGATCAATTTTTCAATCAGCGGAGTGGTGATTCGTGGCGAGTTGGTTTTGCGGAGCTTCCACTCTTCCCGCATCAGACGAGCTACGTTTGTCCAATCCGCCTGGGCCACGGCCTGGTGCATGGATTGCGCGATCCGCGAAATGCGCTCAAAGTTGCGGAAGATACGGCGGTCACCGTTGATATGCGCTTTGAAGACCTCCCAGTTATTGATTCCGGACTGGCGAGGGGCGCCGGTATAGGCCAGAACAAGGCGGCGGTCAATCTCTTCAGCAGCAATGGGAATGGCCTCATGATGGATGCCATCCGCACTGAGATGAATAGCACTGACTCCACCATAGAGCGCTGGATAGTAGTCCTGGCAGCCGGTGGGTACCCTGATCACCTGGGCCTCAACGTTCTGGGCGATCACGCGTATCTGTTCGTGGTCGAGTTCACGTCCCGTGTGGCGCGCGAGTGCGGCGGTAGCAGCGATCATTAACGCCGACGAACCGGAGATGCCGGCCCCGGCGGGAGATTCGGAGTTGGTCTCCAGCTCCAGCCCGCCTTCCGGAGCAAAAAAACGCAGCAGGTGGACGGCCAGCCCATGCTTATATTTGCGGGCCGAGCACAGTTCGTCGAGACTGGAAAATTCCTCTTCTCGCCGGGTGTCGACAGACTTGAGGCGAATGCGTTTGCCGGGCAGCGGAGTAATGCGGCATCGGGTAAGCACGTTAACTGCGAAGTTGACGGTGACTGCTCCAGGATGGAACAGGTAGAGAGGCCAGATGTCCATGGTGCCACCGGCAAGGTCGACCCGGCATGGAGCGTGGGCAGTGAAGGTCATTCTTCAGTATAGAACTGCGCCATGTCCCTAAATTTTTTGTAACGGTCCTCTACCAGCTTGCCCGCAGGCGTGGACTTTAACTGGTTGTAATGGCGGTGGAGCACCTCATCCAGCATGGCTGACGCGGCATCATGATCTGCATGCGCGCCGCCTTCCGGCTCAGGAATGATCTCATCGATGATTCCCAGCTCTTTCAAGTCCGGGGGAGTGATGCGCAGGGCCTGGGCAGCAATCTCTTTCTTGGAGGCGTCCCGCCACATGATGGAGGCGCAGCCTTCCGGCGTGATCACCGAGTACACGGAATTTTCCATCATGAAGACCCTGTCAGAGACAGCCAGCGCCAGCGCGCCGCCACTGCCACCCTCGCCGGTGATGGTGGTCAGGATCGGCACTTCTATGCGCGACATCTCACGCAGGTTGCGAGCGATGGCTTCAGCCTGCCCACGCTCTTCCGCGCCCAGGCCGGGAAAGGCGCCGGGCGTATCGACAAAGGTCAGGATCGGACGGCCAAACTTCTCCGCCATTTTCATGCAGCGCAACGATTTGCGATAGCCTTCCGGGTTGGCCTGGCCGAAATTGCGATAGACGCGCTGCTTGATGTCACGGCCTTTCTGGTGGCCGATTACCATGACTTCATCGCCGTGATAGCGGGCGATGCCGCACACGATAGCAGGATCGTCGCCGAAGGAGCGGTCGCCATGAATTTCGCTCCAGTCGGTAAACAGGCGCTCCACGTATTCAAGGGTGAATGGCCGCTGCGCATGGCGGGCCAGTTCAGTCTTTTCCCAAGCATTCACGTGAGCGCGGATCTGTTCGCGCAGGAATTGGATCTGATGCTGGAGGTGCTTGAGCTGGAGGTGGGCTTCCTGATCGTTGCCGGCCTTGGCCTCAAGCTGGGCGATCTGGTCTTCAATGGCGGCCAACTGCCTCTGCGCTTTCACTGCTGGGTCCAAATAGAAATCCTCAGTAACTTCGTTAGCAATTATCAATTGGCACTAAGCAATTAGCCAAAACCAAAACCTTTTCACCGCAAAGGGCGCTAAGGTCGCAAAGGAAAGCAAAACCTTTTATACCGCAAGAAAGATCAAAAACTTTTACCACACATTCGCTGCGCTCAGTGCAGGCCCCGGACACAAAGGAACACAGAGGAAATCAAAAGCTGAGGCACGAATTTCCGCGAATTAACACGAATAAAATTTATGGCAAGCTGTAGTTAGTTATTCGTACTTAGCAAAGAAAATCAAATCTTTGATATTTGCAATTGCTGATTTGGGGTTTTGATTTCCCCAGTGTTCCTTTGTGTCCTCTGTGGTTAAGGTTCTGATTTTGTTTTTCCTTAGCGCCCTTTGCGTACTTTGCGGTAAGACCGCTTTTCTGCTTTGGCCAATGCTAATACTCTTAATCGATAATCCGTACGCTGCCGGGACCGCATAGCTCTTCCACCCTGCTTCTAAAAGAGCGGTCTGGACAAACATTATATCCATCGGCTTCCATGACCACCATAAAGTCGCCGGGGCGTTCCACGTCGAACAACACCTTGGCCTCGCCTTTGCGCTCCTGGCAGATGGAGTGGAGGGCGTCCACGGTGGCTGGCGTGGCGGTTTCCAGGGGGATGCGGACGCGGATGGCGCGCGGCAGTTTGGGCTGGGCCTCTTCCAGCGGGGTGAGCTGGCTCAGGGCGATCTTGGGATTGGAGCCCTCTTCCACGCGGACACTGCAGCGCACCAGCATGGGAATCTCCTGCTTGAGCATCCCTTGCAGCCGCTTGTAGGCTTCGGGGAAGACGATGGCCTCTATCGCACCAGTCATATCTTCCAGCATCGCCTGGGCGTACTGGTCGCCCTTTTTCGACTTGAGCACGCGCACGCCGGAGATGACGCCGGCGGCGTTGATCTCATCGCGGCCGGTGCCGCTCTTCATGGCAGAGATGGCCTCGGCGGTCAGGGCGTTGAAGTCCTGCAGCTTGTCTTTGTATTTTTCCAGTGGATGCCCGGTGATGAAGAAGCCGAGCACCTCCTTCTCATAGGTCAGGCGCTGGTGCTCGTCCCATTCGGGGACCGAAGGAAGCTTTTCTTTCTGCTCCAGCGACGGCTCATCCTGCTGGAAGACACCGAAGAGGCCATGCTGGCCAAGTTCAGCGTCGCGCTGCGATTTCTGGGCGCGCTCCATGGCTTTATCGGTCACGGCCATGAGCTGGGCGCGGTAGCCGAAGGCGTCCATGGCGCCGCTTTTGATCAGGGATTCGATCACGCGTTTGTTCAGCAAGCGCAGATCAACTTTTTCGCAGAACTCAAAGATGGAGTGGAAGCTGCCAACCTCTTTGCGCGCGGCTACAATGGATTCTATGGCGTTACGGCCCACGTTCTTGACCCCGGCCAATCCAAAGCGAATGGCATTGTCATGTGGAGTAAAGAAGGCGTCACTAACGTTGATGTCCGGCGGCTCAACGGGAATACCCATTTCACGGCACTCGTTGATGTACTTGACCACGTTGTCGGTATTGCCGGTCTGGGAGGTCAGCAACGCGGCCATAAACTCCACCGGGTAGTGGGTCTTGAGATAGGCAGTATGGTAGGCCAGCAGCGCGTAGGCGGCGGAGTGCGACTTGTTGAATCCGTACCCGGCGAACTGCTCCATCAGATCAAAGATCTTGACGATCTTCTTTTCGGGCAGGCCCTTTTCCACTGCACCCTTTACAAAACGGTCGCGCTGCTTGGCCATCTCTACAGGGTCTTTCTTGCCCATGGCACGGCGCAGCAGGTCGGCTTCTCCAAGCGAGTAGCCGGCCAGCACGTTGGCTATCTGCATCACCTGTTCCTGGTAGACGATGACGCCCAGCGTCTCCTTGAGCAGCGGCTCCAACTGCGGCAGTTCGTATTCCACCTTGCGGCGGCCCCACTTACGCTCGATGAAATCATCGATCATGCCGCCCTGGATGGGGCCGGGACGATAGAGCGCGTTGAGCGCGGTGAGGTCTTCTACCGAGTTGGGTTTGTAGCGGCGCAGCACGTCGGTCATGCCGCCCGATTCAAACTGGAAGATGCCGGAGGTCAGGCCAGTGTGGAAGATGCGTTCGTAGGTCCTGGAGTCGTCCCAGGAAACTTTATCGAGATCAACAGGGCCGTGCCGCTGAGCGATCAGCTTGAGCGCGTCGTCGACGATGGTGAGCGTGGTGAGCCCCAGAAAGTCCATCTTCAGCAGGCCCATCTTCTCTACCGCCTTCATGTCGTAGGCGGTCACGATTTCATCGTTTTTGGTCTTGTGCAGCGGCACCAATTCTGTGAGCGGCTGGGGCGAGATCACTACGCCCGCGGCATGGACGCCGGAGTTGCGCACCAGCCCTTCCAGCTTCAAGGCTGTATTAATCAACTCTTTGACCTGAGGCTCACTCTCATAGGCCTGCTGGAGGGCGGGAGAATCTTTCAGGGCCTGATCGATGGTTATGTTCAGGGTGGTGGGAACCATCTTGGCAACCCGGTCCACGTCGTTGTAAGGAATGTCCATGGCACGGCCCACGTCTTTGATTGCCGCCTTGGCAGCCATGGTGCCAAAGGTAATGATCTGGGCCACGTTCTCACGCCCGTACTTATGGGTGACGTAATCAATCACCTCACCGCGCCGGTTCATGCAGAAATCAATATCGATATCAGGCAGCGAGACGCGTTCCGGATTCAGGAAGCGCTCAAACAGCAGTTCATTCTGCAAAGGATCAATATTGGTAATGCCCATGGCATAGGCCACGAGAGCGCCAGCCGCCGATCCACGGCCCGGACCAACAGGGATATTATTCTCGCGGGCATAACGGATGAAGTCCCACACGATCAGGAAATATCCAGAGAATTTCATCTGCTGGATGATCTTGATTTCTAAAACCAGGCGCTGCTCGTAGTCCGAACGGGTTTTCTTCAAGCGGCCTGTGCCTTCCAGTTCGCGCAGTCCCTCCCAGCGGCGGGCAAAGCCTTCACGGGCAACGTGCTCGAAATAACTATCGAGAGTGTAGCCGGCAGGCACCTGAAATTCGGGAAACGGGTTCTTGATTTTGTTGAGCTTGAAGTCGCAGCGCTCGGCGATAGCCAGCGTGCGCTTGAG
>DATMMY010000344.1:0-9909 GCA_035569515.1 Candidatus Solibacter sp.
ATCCGTGATGTCGGCCTGGCGGAAATCGAGCTTTCCCAGAATGTCCGCTATATTTTCGCGCCGCCCGTGAGAAAAGTTGTCGATGCCCCGCACGTCTTCTCCACGCTCTATCAGCGCGTGGGCGATGTTGGAGCCAATGAATCCGGCAACTCCGGTAACCAGATACTTAGCCATTTTCACGAGGATAACATGTTGCGGATTGCCAGAATTGCCATAACTGCCAAAATTGCCAGAATTGAAGAACACAATTCACCGCTGATTTACGCTGATCAACCCTTCGCAGTTGGCTCAGTTTCCTTTGTTGCCAATCTTGCCCAGGCGGGTAAGAATTCGGCGCACTTTCTTGGGGGAGATGGAGAGCCGGGTGGCCACGCGGGAGATTTTTTTTCCTTCTTTTTCCCAGACGCGCGGTATCACGATCTCGGCAAATTGTTCTGTCATCTGCTGGAAGGTCTTCTCCCCTGTAACACCCTGCGACCAGGAGCGCAACAGAGGGTCAATGTTGCCCTTGGGAATGACCTTCTGTTTGAGCGACTGGAGTTCTTCCCACAGGTCGTCATAATCAACGCTCTTCAGGAATGAAGTGGCCATATCGCAGCAGTGCTTGGCGTCTTCAAGATCATTGGAGTTGCACGCGGTGAGCCCGCGCCAGATATAGGCACGCGCGAGCAGGCGCTGGTTCTGCGTGTGCCGGGCGGCCTCCACGGCTTCCCGGGCGTGATCACGGGCGGTCTGGATGTGGTCCCAGGAATGAGCGCTGCCCTCGATCTCCTCTTCCAGCTTGGCATTTTCAATGGTGCACTGCAGCAAACGTGCGCGGGCCAGCAGGATGGAATCGCTCTCCTCTTTTCCCACGGCGTAAGCCAGGGCCGCCTGGGCGCCGGCATTGTCGAGGTCGCCAACATCCAAATAGAGCAGGCCCCGGTTTTCATAGATACTGCCGATCCCGTGATGGTGATTGTGATGCCGATAGATCTTCTCCGCCAGCTCCAGATTGGCAAAGGCATCAGCGCGAAGCTGTTCGTGGAGCTCCCAGTTGCTTTGTTTTCTGCTGCCCCCACCCGTTCCGGAAGGTGCGCCGGCTTTCCGGCGTTTCGCACTTTCCGCGTCGATCTGCTTGCTGACCTGCACGGCCGCGAGCCGCTGCACATAAGCGATGTTCGTCAGAGACCGGGCAAGATTGCGATGCTGCGGATTCCTTTTCTGGTAGTGTTCAATGGCTTTGGAGAAGAATTTCAGGGCCTCATTGTAGCGGCCCTGGCGACGAATCATGCGGCCATGGGCGGAATAAATGTTGCCCAGCGTAATGTCGTCGTCGGTGGGCCGCAGAACCTGTTCCGCTCTTTCCAGAATGCGCGCCGCCTCCCGGCGATTTCCCTTTTGAAAGAGCAGCCAGCTCTCCAGCACGCGCATGACTGCGGCCATCTTGTCGAACCCCAGCGCCGCCGCCAGTTCCCGCCCCAGTAAGGTATGCTTCAGCGCATCGTCATACTCTCCTTTTTTTCGGTGGCATCGGGCATTCCAGAACTGGGCAATGGCCACTAGTTCCTTGTCTTCAATCTCATTCTGCATTGCCAGCACAAGATCAAAGTGAGAGAGGGCCACATCAGGCTCATCGCGCAAAAGGGCAAGCAGCCCTTCCGCCATACGCAACTGGAGATAGTCGCAAAGGGGGAGATGGCTCCTCAGCACGGGAGAAAAGCGCTCCAGCAGATGCTCCAGCAACTTAGGGTCGCGATAACCAATGTCCACCCACTGGGCCACATATCCGACGAATCCCGCAGCATTGGGCTGAGACGGATCGAGCGATTGAAACAGATGAGCATTGGCGTTCAGCAAAGCAATCCCACTGCTTACCTGGCGTGTGACTACATGCTGTTTCAATTCCTGAAGAATTGAATCCGGTATTTCGAAATTCTTCTTGATACGGGGCGCAGTGACCACAATGGACCTCATCATAAACCTTGCGTTTTACGAATCACAAAGTCTTTCTCCATTTTCGAAATTATTACCTCCGAGGCTGAAGCCCGGATCTGTTTTTAAGGCTTATGGCACAGCTTTAGCTGTGCCCCTTCAAATCTTCTTGCGCAGGGTTGCCCCCTGCGTTCGATGTTCCGATAGTCAGATTCGGCCAAGTCGTCCGAATCGGACTACTCCATTTGATGCAAGTCTGTATTGCACGTCTAATGCAATTGGCAGTTATCCCCTGGCGCTGTAACTCACCAAATAGGAGACATCGATCATGCATCAACTTAACCAGATGCAGCTTGAGAAGGCATGGAAAACCGATCCTCGTTGGCATGGGATCACTCGTCCTTATTCAGCACAAGACGTGGTCCGGCTGCGGGGCACCATCCACATAGAACACAGCCTGGCCAGACTGGGCGCAGAGCGGCTCTGGGAGCTGATACACACAGAGTCCTATGTATCGGCCCTGGGCGCTTTGACCGGTAATCAGGCGGTGCAACAGGTACAAGCCGGACTCAAGGCCATCTACCTGAGCGGCTGGCAGGTTGCCGGTGACGCAAATCTGGCCGGCCAGATGTACCCCGACCAGAGCTTGTATCCCGCCAACAGCGTGCCCACTGTCGTGCGCGCCATCAACAACGCCTTTATCCGCGCCGACCAGATCCACCATGCTGAAGGTAAAAACGGAATTCATTGGTTTGCTCCCATCGTAGCGGACGCGGAAGCGGGGTTCGGTGGCAGCCTGAATGCCTTTGAACTTATGAAGGGCATGATCGAGGCAGGCGCAGCCGGAGTCCATTTTGAAGATCAGTTGGCATCAGCCAAGAAATGCGGACACATGGGAGGCAAAGTGCTGGTGCCGGCCCAGGAGTTTGTCCACAAGTTGGTCGCCGCACGGCTGGCGGCTGATATCTGCGGCGTGCCAACCATTCTGGTCGCCCGCACGGATGCCAACAGCGCCAAACTGCTCACCATTGATAGTGACATTCGCGACGTCAATTTCCTCACCGGAGAACGCACGGCTGACGGGTTCCTGGGCTTCAAAGGCGGGCTTGAAGCCGCCATTGCTCGCGGCCTGATCTACGCGCCGTATGCCGACATGATCTGGTGTGAAACTTCAGAGCCTGACATGGAAGAGGCCAGACGCTTTGCAGAAGCTATCCACGAACGTTTCCCCGGAAAGCTGCTGGCTTACAATTGTTCGCCCTCTTTCCATTGGAAACGGAAACTTGACGACGCCGCGATTGCCCGCTTCCAGCGCGAACTCGGCGCCATGGGCTACAAGTTTCAATTCGTTACCCTGGCTGGATTCCACGCTTTGAACTTCAGCATGTTTGAACTCGCCCGGCACTACGCCACCGATGGCATGGCCGCATACGCCCGCCTGCAGGAAAAGGAATTTGCCAGCGCCGAATCCGCCGGCTATACCGCGGTGCGGCACCAGCGGTTTGTGGGGACGGGATATTTTGACGAAGTGGCCCAGACCATCGCTAATGGTGCTTCTTCAACCGTTGCTCTGGCCGGATCTACAGAGGCGGAGCAGTTTGTGTTCGAAGAAAAACGGGCAGTCTAAAGACACAAGGGCAGCAGCTTGTCTCCTGGTTGGCCTTCCCGCAGAAAAGCGGGAAGGCCTTTTTTTGCCAATGAAACGGCGTTAATTGACCGGGGTGCAGGGGAATGGACAGTTGGAAACAACTTGAGTGTGGCACGCGGCATCGCGAGTGAGTAGTTTGCCTTTGCCTTCTGTGGTTGTAAGGTTTCTCAGGGCTTCCTGGTTGAGCACCAGTTTATTGAGCTTCTTTGTGTTTTCCATTGGGATCTCCTTGCAAATGCGAAGGGATTATATGCTCTTGTAAGGATTTGTGCTTTGTTACTTGCGGTCAACGCTTGGGATCCGTGTCGAAAATAACCGGATGTAGAGAGAGGATCAGTGTCATCCTGAGCGCCAGCGAAGAGCCTGTCCTGGAGGTAAGCTCGCGAGCCGAAGGAAACTGCTCCGCTGCACTCAAGGGACACGAGAATCACTCTGCTGGTTACTGACCAGGCTCTGGCGGCTAAAGAGTGGCTTCTCACATCTTGCCCCAAGCCAAGAAAATCGTCTGTGCTCACCACCACTCAGAAACTCCAGATGCAAATTGCTGGCCGCTATCTGCCGAACTTTACGCTGACATGGCCACCGTGGGGAACTTTGGAACCTGGTGGAGGCGATTGAAGCTGGGCCAGGCCGCTTCCGCTTACCTCCAGTTCAATCCCCTCTGCTTGCGCTTCTTCCAGGGCCGTGCGCAATGGCTTGCCGATAAAATTGGGCACAACCACGCCACCGGCAACATCCAAAACAACGGTTCCACGGGCTTGCGCAGGCACAACCGGAGCGGGAGCAGGGACAGTAGGCGGCACGGGAGCAGGGTCCGGCTTATAAGCGGCTGGAACCATCTTCGCGCCTGAATTTGTCTCGCCTCCTGCATTCGTGCCCGGCTGCTGTGCTGGGGTTTCTGCCGGCTCGGCTTCCGCAACGATTCGATCCGGGGCGCCTTCAACTAACTCGTCGTCTTTCGCCTGGGCCAGTAGCCTCAAGCTGCGGGGATCCTGAAACTCAATATCGTGCGGAACATTCAGGTAACCCAATATCTGCTGCGTCACACGCGAAAAGACCGGGGCGGCAACCAAGCCGCCATCCTGCGGGCCGACCGGCGTATCCAGAATCACCAGGACCGTTACCGCCGGACTGTTCACCGGGGCAAAGCCGGCAAAAGATGCAACATGCTTGCGATGAGAATAAGTGCCAGTGGCGGCATCAACTTTTTGGGCCGTTCCGGTCTTCCCTGCCGAGCTATAGCCATTCAACGTGGCCCTTGTTCCGGTGCCGCCAAGCACTACGCGCTGCATCATCTGCTTCATTTGGGCGGCGGTCATGGGCGAAATCACACGCTTGCCCTGCGCGGGGCGAAACGCAATGTACTGGGGCGTGCTGCGGGGCGGCGTAGTACCGGCGATGATCCTGGATGGAACATAGACCCCATCATTTGCTATGGTGGAGGCCATGGAGATCAACTGCAAGGGCGAGACGCCTATCTCCTGTCCCATGGAGATTGCGCCAATGCTGACCTTGGACCAGCGGCTTACCGGTTTGGTTATGCCGCGTGTTTCACCGGGTAGCTCAATTCCAGTTTGCGAGCCAAAACCAAATGCGCGGATGTAGCGGTCAAATCTCTCTTCGCCCAGCCGCAACGCAATCTTAATGGCTCCCACGTCGCTGGATTTTTCCAGAATTTGCGAGACGGTCAATCCTCCGTATGGCTTATGGTCATGAATCTTGAGTCCATTCACCACAATCGATCCCATCTGGCAGTCAATGACTTCATCGGTGGTGGTCAGCTTTTCTTCCAGCGCTGCGGCAAGCGTCACCAATTTGAAGGTGGAGCCGGGCTCATAGATGTCGCTGACCGCACGGTTCTTGAGCGCCTTCATACCAAACGCATTAAAGGCGTTGGGGTCGAAGGTCGGCCGGTTCGCAAGCGCCAGCACCTCGCCGGTCTTAGGGTTCTGGACGACGATGGTCCCTGTTTCCGCCTGACTTTCACGCATGGCCCGATCGAGCTCGCGTTCCGCAATGTATTGAATTTTTTCGTCGATGGTCAATACGACGTTTTCGCCGGGGTCGGGGTTCTTCTCCACGCGACCGAACCAGCGCCGTCGCGCGTCCATGGAGATAAGCATGGTGCCAGGCTTACCTTTGAGACGCGACTCAAATTCGCGCTCCACGCCTCCCAGCCCTCCATCATCGAGCCCTACGTAGCCAAGCACCTGTGCCGCCAGTTCACGCTTGGGATAAAAACGCTTGGATTCTTTTTGGGAGTAAATGCCCTTTAAATTCAGAGAGCGGATACGCGAGCTGGTCTCGCGGTCAACTTTTCGCGCCACCCAGGCAAAGGCCCGCGACGCCCGCATGTGATTTTCAAGGTCCGCAGCATCGGTCCGGAGAATCCGGGCGAGGACCGCCGAGGTCCCCTGGATGTCGGGAACCTCCGACGGGACAGCAAAGAACGAGTCCACGCTGACCGTCATTGCCAGCTCGTTCCCATTGCGGTCATAGATATTGCCTCGGACCGGCGAGACCTCAATGCTGCGCTGTTGCTGGCGCGCTGCACGCTGGGTGAAATCTCCGTATTGAACGAGTTGAAGCCAGATCAGGCGGCCACAAATGGCAAGAAACCAGAGACAAAGGAACCCCGCCAGATAATACAGTCTGGTGTTGGCGCCATTAGACGATTTGGCCACGCCTATTTTTCTCAAAGAAATACATGGCGGCCCGGCTGGTTTTCCAGAGTCGCCATCCTTAGCCACCAGCCAATGATGGAAGGGGCTTAAGAGTTTGCGAAATTATTACCTCCGGGGCTAAAGCCCCTGAGGTAGTTTCAAAAACTTACGGCACATCTGAAGAGCATGCGGAAAATTCGCGAGCAGGATGTTGCTTTGAAAGGGCACAGCCTGTCCTGGAGGTGAGCCTGCGAGCCGAAGGAGCTTCACCCGTGCCGTAAGTCATTCAAAATACATCCGGCTTTAGCCGCTGAGGTACCGTTCTTCTGTCGCAAAAGCACTTTTTCCACAAACTGTGAAGCGTGCCCCTTCAAATCAGAAGACACAACATCCTGCACCAAGCCCAAGTCACTCACTGCGCTGGAATCATGGCCACGGTCGAGACCTGGGCAATGACTGGACCGTCAGTGGACGCATCAGCATCCATCCTGACCACCTGCCCGGGACGCGGTGATTCAAGCCCCATCTGCCGCGCCAGCATATCGATCCTTCCCGGGTCGCGGAGGGAAGCTTCTTCCAGCTTCAACGTCCGAATCTGCTCCACCAGTTGATCGCGCTGCGCTTTCTGAGTTTCGATCTGATAGCCATATTCGATCGCGCTGAAATGCTGCCAGGCGTAGAACATGATCATGAGAAAGAGAGTGGCCACGCTGCACGAGAACATGCGGATTTCCCGCTTACGCCTGGGATCCGCCACTTTCACCAACCGCGAGTTGTCAATCGTCTTCTGAAAGTAAAACTCCGGGGTTATGCCGGCCACGGCACGCCGGGCCGGTGTACGCAGGTCAACCGGCGTGATCATTCCCGTTATGTGCATTGCGCCTGCCGCCATCTAGGCCACCTCAATCATCATCTGCTGAGAGTTCGTCCTGTAGACCACGTACTTGCTGCCGTCAAATTCTTTTTCTTCCCAGGTTTGCTGCAACGCATGTAGCTCAGCGCGCTCTACGCTGCGTAACAGGTTCTCAATAGTGGTTCCTTTAAACATCACAACATCCTTCGCTTTCTCGAGGGATCTTTTTGACGCTATATTGTTTGATCTTCCTACCGTCGGATTTTGATTTTCGATCACCGATCGCCCGATCACCCGATTGGCGAAACGGCGTCAGATTTCGAAAGTCTTTCCCCGGTTCTCTCCACGGCCCGCAGCTTGGCGCTGCGCGACCTTGGATTGCGATCCATCTCTTCTTTAGTGGCTACCACCGGCTTCTTCACCAGCAACTCATAAATCCCGGTTTTCGCGCCCAGGCGCGTAGCATCCTTCACAATGCGGTCTTCCAGGGAGTGAAAGCTGATGATCACCATGCGGCCCCCCGGCTTCAGCACCCGAGGCGCTGCTGCCAGCAACGCCTTCAGATCGTCCAACTCGCGGTTTACGAAGATTCGGATTGCCTGGAAAACTCTGGTCGCTGGATGAATGCGCTCCGTGCCCCAACGCACGCCGCCTTTGCGGGTGCTGGGATTCATTGGCCGGAGCGCGGCCGATACAACTTGTGCTAGATGAGCGGTAGTTCTTACCGGCCGCGCTCGGACAATGGCTCTGGCGATTCTCCGCGACCTCCTTTCCTCACCGAATTCGTAAATCACATTCGCGAGATCTTCTTCGCTCATGTGGTTTACCACTTGATCGGCGGTGCGCTCTCCATACGGGTCCATCCGCATGTCGAGCGGCCCTTCCGCCTGAAAACTGAATCCGCGCGCCGGGTCGCCAAGCTGCAGCGAACTTATGCCCAGGTCGGCGAGCAGTCCATCCGCGCTTGCAGCGGGAATGCGCTCGCCAACTTCGGCATAGGAGCCCTGCAGCAGGGTAATCACGGGCCACTCGCCCTCGGTCTCAACCAACTGGCTGAGGCGCTTGCGGGCCGCCTCCAGCGCATGCGGGTCTTTATCGAAGCCAATCAAATGACCCCGTGGGCCGAGGCGCTTTGCGATTTCTAAACTGTGGCCGCCCAAGCCGAGGGTCGCGTCGATATAAGTGCCGCCGCGCCGGATCGCTAAAAAGTCGATCGCTTCTTTTAAAAGAACCGGAACATGGCCAACCGTTTCCGTTCCGCCATGCGCCCCCTGAGGGGCTTTGTCCAACCCAAAGTCGTCTTCCGCCACTAGATTCCCAGTTCGTTGAGTGTTTTCTCATCCTCAGCCGTGAATGGGTTCTCTTCTATTTCCTTGCGATACCGCTCAATACTCTGCACTTCCAGATAGGTCAGATTTCCAACGACAGCGACTTCTCCTTTGATTTCGGCTGAGTCGCGCAACAACGCCGGAACCAGCAGGCGCCCCTGCCCATCCATCTCGACCACCTGGCCGTAATAGTTCGTGCGGTTCAGGAACTTTTTCTTCGTAGGATTGAAGCTCGACAGCCGCGCCAGCTTTTCCTCGATCCGCTGCCACTCCTCGAAGGGATACACTTGAGCAACCTTTCCATCCAGGCTGGTGATGTAAAATTGCGTGCCGTACTTCTCGTCGATCAGACGCTTGAATTCCGACGGGACCTTTAATCGTCCCTTTTCGTCGACCCGAGTTGGATGGTTGCCGCGAAACATTCCCTGTTACCAGATTTCTCTTTACCGCTATCAAGGAGGTCAAAAAGAAGACTATTTGCTGAATTTCGGGCTCGGTCACCGCAAATTGGGGCTGTTTCTGATTCATTTTCACCCGGCTTCTACTTTTGACCCCTGACCTCTTGCTCGAACCTAAACCTGTACCACTCTTGACCACTTTAGACCACATCCTACGCCTAAATGGTTGTGTGTCAATAGGTATTTTTTGGGTTCCTTGTGGATTTTCCTGGATTCTTGTCTTGACAAAGGGGAATGCTGTGGATTGTGGCGTCCCTAAGCATTCTTCCCTAGATGTGGTGTTTACTCTTCTGGTGCAGTTAGGCCCTCCGAGGTCTGCTCCGGAGCACTGAATGGCATAAGTCAGGGCTGTTCCACAACTGGTGCATCCTTACGCAAAGTATGCAGGAGCCCAGGACAAGCCTTTCGGTTCGCTGAAGGGGCTGATTTGGCGAGGAGTCCCGTCAGAGCCTGCCCTGAGTCCTCGAAGGGGACGCGTGAGAGTAGCCCAGCACTGGGTACGGCCCGCGAAAATCCTGATCCCGCGAAACCGTGCTTCGCCGAACCAGTGCTGGGTACCCTTCCAAGAACACAACCAGTCCTGCGAGGGACGGCTGAATCATTTCTCGTCGTGTAAGGCCCGTGAGCGGCAACTGTGAATAAATAACTGTACCTGTCTCTCCT
Source organism: Candidatus Solibacter sp. (assembly GCA_035569515.1). Taxonomy (GTDB): domain Bacteria; phylum Acidobacteriota; class Terriglobia; order Terriglobales; family Acidobacteriaceae; genus Angelobacter. Next base: position 9,528 of record DATMMY010000344.1, read on the forward strand.
GTTCGCAGTCTACACAAAGTAAAAATGCCATAGAGCGGTTCCATATTGGCTGCACTAAAAAATGAAACATGCTACAACGCAAATGCGAAAAGCCCCGGGGCTGTTAAGCATTCGGGGCTTTTCTTCGCTAGCGAGTTGAGCCGGTTACTTGCCGTGCTTGTCGCGACGGATGTCGCGCCGGTCGTGACGGAGATCTTTCTTGTCGTTGTGGGCGTCCTTGCGGTCCTGGTTCACATCTTTGCGGTCATGATTAATGTCTTTCTGATCCTTGGCGACGTCCTTTTTGTCCTTCGCCATGTCGGCCTTTTGATTCTTGGCCTTTTCGCAGGCCTGCTTGTTTCCGTTCTTACATGCCTTCTGGAGCCTGTCGAGCCGCGCCTCG
>DATMMY010000345.1:0-27510 GCA_035569515.1 Candidatus Solibacter sp.
CCCCATGCACGTGGTCGTCTTTTCAAACAGGGCCAGAAGCTCGCGTCTCCGGTTCACCTTTGCCTTGGAGAAGATATTTGACACATGAAACTTGACGGTCACTTCAGCGATGTCCAGGATATTCGCAATCTCCTTGTTACATAGCCGATGCCTGAGCAGGTCCAGTATTTCGATCTCACGGCGAGTCATCGCCGGCCACGCGAGCTCAGGTTCTATGCCGCCAAATAAACGATTCTTTGTCGAAATTGCACCCGTATAGAATCCGAGTGCAATTCTCCTGACCGCCGGAACGAGGTTCTTAGAAACATCGCTATAGGCGACAAAGCCGATGCATTCCTCAATAGCTAGTCCCGCCAATTCCCTTCCGAACTCAGGGCCGCCTACAAAAATAAATCCCGATCTTGGAAAGAGCCTTTTCAAGCCAGCCATATAGGCCGAAATTGGCCTGGATACCCCTTCTTCGCTGGCGATCAGAACACACGCTTGCTGTGCTAACGGTACTTGGGGCAACATGGATGTATTTCTGATTACTTTCAGCGATAGATCGGCATCTCTCGCCAGAATGCTATCCAAATATTCGGCAGCCAAGGGGTTCCCCTCAACTATATAAACCGAGGTAGACCGTCCCTTGGTTTTGAACACTCGATTGTTTTCGATCAGGGACTCCATATCCACTCCTAATTCACCGGAAGCTTGGGATTAAAAAGGGACATCCGTGGACTTGACCGCTGCCATCGTTCGTCTGAAAAACGCATGTCGCAATAACTGACCGAAGTCATAGCTCCACGAGCACCCGCTGCATCTCTAATTTTGAATTCGAGAAGTCGTAGCAATTTCGAAAGTCAGAGCATTGTTGGCAATCTTGCCAGGCAATTATGTCCGTGTGTAGCTGACGATCGCGATGACCGGGGCCCTGAGAAGCCACGGTAATCCGAAAAACTTTTCCGGCAAGCGGCTTTCCCAGCTCAAACTGCTGCAGGTCAGGATAAATGGTGCCAAAACAACTCTTCACACTCTTCCTCTTCCTCTCCAGGGCATACTCACACAAAGAGCTTCCAGGCGATCTTGCTACATGGCAAACTGGGGGCCGACGTGAACTATTTAAACTCTCTATAAGATCGTCAGAACGAATGGGGGGACATGCTCTGCCGAGATTCGTGGTTCCTTACGGTTTCTACTTTTCTCTACAACTGGTTCTCTATAACTGATTCTACGGGCTCCGTAAGCATAGGTAAAGACACTGGTTCCAATACTACATATAGGGAATATCTATCGTCAGAATTTGTTTTATCGTTGGCAGAAGAAAGGGTTTATGGAACTTCATCAGCTGCGTTATTTTTCCGCGATTGTCCGCGCCGGCAGTTTCACTCGCGCCGCGGAGCAACTTGGCATTGCTCAGCCGTCCTTATCGCAACAGATCCGGGTGCTCGAAAAACAAATTGGCTTTCCCTTGTTCGAGCGGCTGGGGCGCTCGGTGCGCCTGACCGAGTACGGAGAAGCCTTGAAAGCGCGTGCGGTAAATATTCTGCAGCAGGTTGCGGAAGCCGAGTCTTCATTGGCTAATCTGCAGGAAGGGGTCCGCGGGAGACTTCGGATTGGTGTGATTCCGACCATCATGCCTTACTTGATTGCGCCTCATATTAAAGGATTTCTGAAAGAGTTCCCCGATGTTGACTTGCAGTTCATGGAGGACACCACCCCTCAATTGATCGAACAGTTACAATCCGGCGATCTGGACATCGTCGTAGCCGGACTACCGATTCGTAATCCCGACATCATTTGCAGTGAGCTATTCCGGGAACCCCTATTCTTGGCCGTGGCACAAGGGCATCGATTGGCCCGGCAGCACGATGTTCATCTGCATCACATTCAGGACGAGCGGTTTCTTCTACTGAAAGAGGGACATTGCTTGCGCGACGACGTACTCACGGCTTGCACCAGAGCCAACGCCGAGCTCCACTCTGTCTTTGAAACCAACCAGCTGGAGAGCATTTTTCAGCTTGTCAGGGCCGACTTTGGGCTGACTCTAATACCGGCAATGGCGAAACATCACGCGACCGGCTGCACGCTTGTACAGCTGAATTCAAAGGCCTTCAGGCGCATCGGCTATCTCCGAGCCCGCCGGCATTGCGTCAGCAGGACGATGCGCGCTTTCGTCGATTGGCTGCGAATGCTCAAAGAAACTGCGGACTTACAAACATTGTGAGTTGTTCGCCTAACAGTGTCGTTGCATTCTGCCTATTTGCCGCTTTCTTACGTTCCTACAATGGCACTCTAGCGTAGTGTTTCAGCCGCTCTTATTCGCGTGAATTCGCGGCTGAACTTGATTTTTGCTCCACTACGTCAAAGCTGCAAGCGCTCTACACGCCTGAGAGCGCCCCAGATGGGGGCGCTCTCGGGTTGACTCAATTGCTTCTTGTTAAGACAGTGCGCAGCTTGCTACGGCAGTATGTAGCGCAGGCTCACATAGCCCATGACCAGATGCGCATTCTTGGGCGCGCCTGGCGCTACAAACCATGGCGCACGGGTAAGGTATGAGTATTGGTTGACAAGCAGCACGGCTCCATATTGACGGCTTCTCCAGAAAGTCTGGGTCAGACCAAGTGTCGCTTCCTGAATGGCCCGGTTGTCGGCGTTGGTTGAGTTGGGACCACCATAACCGACGAACGTATTCGGTTTTGCGCCGGCTGTGGTATCTAGGGCAAAATTGCGCTGGAAATAGAATCCGCCGTAATATCCGCTCAGCAAGGTCTTCTGAGTTACCTGAGCTTCGAATCCGGCCATACCGCCCCCCGAATGGACCATTGAGACATTCACATCCTTGCCCGTAGCGTTCGGCAGAACTACCGCCTGAGGCCCGGTCACAATAAGGTAGCGTCCGCCTCCGTCAGAATAAAAACCGTTGGTCAAGAGGCGGAAGCGCTTGAACAACTCATAATTTGCGGCCGCCTCCATGCCTCCGCCAACCTTCGAATGAGTGATGAATCCCGTTGAACCGGTCGGCACCACCGTTGCCTTGGCCGTGGTGAGCAGTCCTGCGGTTTCAAGATGCAGGTGCCTCCCTGAAAAGTCATTATCGTAGGCGACCTTGGAAATGATGTCGGGCATAAGACTTGGTACGCCGGCATTTCCATTGTCAAACTGCCCAACCAGGTTGCTTTGGCCGCCGGTGAAAGCAGTGGGAAATGTTACTGTTCCGGCGCCTACAAACTGGTCCTGGTTCTCAAGGGCAACGCCCATCGCCCAGTGGCTGTTGGGGTGATAAGCAACGCGGAACTGCGCAGCGCGAGTGTGGTGTACGCCCACGTGAATATTGGCGTCCTCGTTAGCGGTAATGGCAAGGTCGGACGGCACGGGCGACAATCCATTCTTATTGGGCGTTAGCCAGCCCCATGATTGTCCAGCCAGAAACTCCCATTTGCCGCGCTTGACGTCCAGCCAATACAGGCGCAGACGCAAGGTGTGCGGGTTGGTGGTTTGGAACACAGTAGCGGCATCGTTACCGTTAAAATCGGTTTCCACATAGCCAGTCACGTCGTTGGCGCCGAATTTCGAGGAGACGCCCAGACTGATGCGCGAGTACTGTCCTGTCGAACGGAACTCCGTAAGGTGCCCGGCGGCCGTATTGCTGAACGGAATTGCTCCAAAGGCGGTTGCAGCCGCATTGCCGGTATTTTCGCTGCGAAAGATATTTTCAAAATCCACGAAGCCACCGGGGGTAAATTCCGCTCCGCCAATCCGGAACGAAAGCGGTGATTCGCTCTTGCCGGTGTCCTGGGCGGGGCTATCGGAGATTCCCTTGGCGGCCGAGGTGGAGGTCGCGTTGGTTAGCGTTGCGTGAACCAAGCGGGGAGAGGTTTCCGCTGTCTTCGCGGAGACGGCTTGCGCTGTTGCGCCCGCCTGCTGTTTGAGTCTCTCTATCTCACGCTGCTGTGCGGAGATTTGATCTTGCTGTTGTGCCATGGCTTTCTGCTGCTCTTGTATGGCCTTTTGTTGCTCCGCCATCGCTTCGCGCAGGTTCTTCAATTCGTCCGCTACGCTCGACTGAGCAGGCGGGGTGGCCGGCGTGCTGTTCTGCCCTACAACCAGACTCGAAATGAGCACTACAAAACACAGTCTTTGTACCAATCTCATCAGGATATTGCTCCTCTCGGTGCTTCTCTTTATTTATGTTGTCTATTAAGAATTCAACTCTATGGTCAGAAATTCAACGGTCAACAGATTGCATTGTGATGGTCGAAGATATTCGATCTCCTTCGCCGGTTACGCAGGTTGCTGAGGAGCAGAAAGCTTAGCAACGGCAGTACTGTGGATAGGACCGCGCCGGGAGTTCTACCCGGACCGTCTAACCGCATGAAAACAGATAATTCAATCCGATGTAGATCAGCCTGCATCGGTCCCAACGCCGCTCCCTCCCATCAGGTTCAGATTCGTTATCTGTTTGCTTTGACAAATCTCCTCATTGCATTAGCTATATATTCTTAAAGTGGGGAACTCACAAAACTCGACTTTTATTCCCGCGGAGATGAAAATAAATTTATTCCCAATTCAATCAAATAAATATTGGCCCGATTATCCAAGACCCCGGACAGCACGCCAGCTGGAATCAGTCTTAAAACTCCCACTGGAGACGCAGGTTGACGCTGCGGGGCGCGCGCAAGGCGGTTCCGGAAAAAAGACCGGCAAAGTTAAGCACGCTGAGCCGATCCGTCATATTGAGAAAGTCTGCCTGCAGACGCAGGGATTCCTTATCGCGCTTGCTGAGGACCACTCCAGCGGCGGAATCCAGGGAAAAATTTGGGCGGACACGCCCGACCGCAAAATTGACCCGGTTCAGGATCTGTTGAGAAGTATTCTGGTCGATGGCGTCCTGAAGGGAGCCCTGGAAAACAAAAGGCAGACCAGAGCCGTAAGCTCCACCCAGGGCCGCAAAGACTCGCCGGGTGATCTGATATTGAAAGCGGCCTGCAAGAGTGTTTCTCTGGTCTTGCGATACGGGGAAGCTGCCACTGGTGGAATTGATGGCGTTGGCCGCATCTCCTCCCAGAAACAATCCTCCGGTAATCGGAAATTTGCCGATCCCAATGGAATTGGCATAGCTGATCGAACCGGAGAGCGGCCCCCAATGAGGTATGGATATCTTGATTTCCTCGCCCCGAATAACGGCGCTCCGCAATGCGATAGGAAAGCTGATGCCGGTATTCAACAGCAAATCGTCGTCGGCATAGTTTCGCCAATCGCGGCGATAGATATTGGCGTCCAGTCGCAGTTTCTTCCAGAACCCCCTGGTAATGCCAAATTCATAGAAGTTTCCGGTAGCGGGCTTTACCGCCAGGTGCAGGACCTGACCACTCAGGCTTTCCACTGCGGTAGAGCTGGCTACAAGCAGATTCTCAAATGCGGGTGTCTGGAAAACGCGGTCATACGACGCATGGATCAACAAGTCCGCGCCCGGCCAGTACCACCCCGCGCCCAGGCGTGGACTCCATGCGCCCTGGCTCACCAGAAGGTTGTAGTGGTCATAGCGAAGGCCCATGCTGAAAGTAAAGTTCCGCAGATTCACCTGGTCCTGAACGAATGCGCTCTCTTCCCTGTCCGGCGCATGGCCGTGAAAATTGAACAAAACGGGAGTAGCCGGAGCAAATTGCGCTGGATCGGTGATCTGGGAGAATAGAGATTCATTGATAGAGGCGTAGTCGCTTTCCACTCCCGCCTTCCAGTTATTTGCTCGAACGTGGCCGGTGATTGCGGTCTTGATGTAGCCTTCAAGATAGCTCCGCTTCTGCTCCACAATCTGTGGTGTTGAGAAGGGATTCGAAGAGACAGCCGCGGAGATATTGCGGGCCGCGCCATCCACCTCTCCCAGTAGCTCGGTCGAGAAAATGTGGGTATAGGAAACCTGGCCGGAAGTTTCAACACTCTGGCGTTGTTGCAATTGACCGGCATCCTGCTGGAAAACCTGATTGGGAACCTGAAACTTTGCCTGCTCGCGGCGGAAAACGATACTGACGCGGTCTTTGTCCGTGAAGTCGCGCTCAAAGTGCGCCAGAGGACTGATGTTCGTCCCGTGATTGGTAAAGTTTTGGAGAGAAGGCGGGTCCAGATAGCGATCAGTAGTAGCCGCTCCCAGACTGAGGCTGAGAGCATTGCGTCCCCAGCCGTATTGGCCTTGAAAGAGTCCATTGGCAGTATTGAAGCTGCCTCCAGAGAGGACGGCCCTTCCGTGGAACCCCTCGCGCTTGTCGGGGGCCGTTACAATTTCCACGACGCCACCCAGCTTGCGTCCAAATTCAGCGGCGTAACCCCCAGTCATGACGCTCATCGACTGCACATCGCTTACGTCGAAATCCGGAACAAAAGCGGGAGAACGATTGTCGGTGATCGGAATTCCGTCCATGACATACTGCACCTGGTATTCGGATTCGCGGGGATGCAGAATCCCGTTGGCCTCCAGCAGCCACCCCGGCTCCGCATTCACAAGATCAAGAACGGAACGGCCCGGCGAAGAGGCCCGGCGGCCCTGGATCTCGTCATTGCCAATTCGGTTTACGCTGCTGGTGCGGTGCGGGTCTATCAGCGTTGCATCGACACTCACGGTCACGGTAGTCTCCACCGGCGCAACGCCCAGAACAATTTTTAATGCCTCAGGAAGCGCGGAGCGAATTTCTACGAGACTCGTATACGATGCAAAACCTCGGTATTGAACCTCCACCCGGTAAAACCCATAAGGCAAACGCTTGGCGACAATGTGTCCCTCCCCATCAGCGTCAAAACTCTGGCGATAGCCGTTCGCCTCGCTGACCAGCTTCACTACGCCTGGAATGCCAAGCCCGGCGGAGTCTGTGATCGCCAGTCGCAACTCCCCGGTCTCCGGCGTCTGCGCCCAAAGCGCCGCGCCAAAAAGTCCCAGCCACAACAAAATCCCGATGCCACAAGAAACTACAAGGTGCTTGGAAATCACGCTCTCTCTCGCAAATTTTCCTATCCTTTGCCCCACAAGATTTCTCCTCTGCTGCTCTTCTCTGCGAATTCCGCGGCCTCTGCGGTAGCGATTCTGACTTTGTTCTTCGCCGTGTCTCCGTGGTAGGTTTTGACTCTTCTTGGTTGCGGCTCGGCTACGTCGTCAACTCTGCGGTAGAGATTCGGAATAAATTAGCGGAAAAAGATATTGCCGCTTTCACTGCGTGCGCGAACAACACTACCGCCGCCGTTTACTTTCTGATGGCACTCGTGGACAGCGGTAACTCTGCACGCTTTCAGATCTTCATTTTCCGTCAGGAATTTTCCTGAACGCGTCGCCGCATCCACATCGAGCTTGACCTCTTCGCTGTGCTCGCCCGCACTGACTTCAATGCGAATGTTTCCGGAAGTGGACGCGAGACTCCAATCCCCATATGCCGCGCCTTTGGCGTCCAGCTCTCCGGCGTCGGTGGAGCCGGTGAAGCAGCCGCTCACGCCATCCATTTCAATTCTCCCCGTTCCTTTTTTCACGGTGGCGGAGCTGGAAGGGCCAATGTCCTTCATCCGGATGTTGCCCCCTCCGGTCTCAACTTTGGCGGATGTGCCCACGCGAATCACCTCTATATTTCCGCCACCCGTCCTGGCATCGAGCGTGGTCGTGATGTACATGGCCTTGATATCGCCGTGTCCGGTTACCAGCTTTACCGGACCGCGAACGCCGGCGATCATCTGGTTTCCGTCTTTTTCCACGTTCGAGTTGACCTCAATCCAGTCAGGCACGCCGATCTTGTAGGAAATTTTCACGGTTGGTTTTGCGTGCGTGGGGTTGGTCGCTGCCCGGATTTTGAGATGTTGTCCCTCTCGCTCAACCTTCAGTGAGGTATCAAAAAAATCGTTGGGCAGCTCTTTGCCGTCGGTTGTAGAAGCGATTGCCGTAATGGATATTTCGCCGGCGTGGCGATACTGAATGGACACGTCCCCTCGAGGCACGGTCACATCCAGAACAATATGGTCCGCCGGCGCAATGGCCACAGTCTTCTTGAATTCAACCTTGTTATTGTCCTTGTCTTCGCCGAAGACAAGGAGTCCATGCGCCATGCAGGCAAGAATCGTGAGACGAACAATAAGTTTAATCATTCGATTGTTATGTTTCCGCTTACGCTATGCGCCTGAATATGCTTGCCGCCGCCGTTCACTACTTGACGGAATTCATGAAGATTGCCTTCCGGCTGCTGCATCCCTTCGCGCTCAATGGAGATGCTGCCGGAAAGCGAGTTGGCGGCAATCTCAAAGTTGAATTTTGGCGGCAACTCGATCCGAATGTTGCCGGAGATGGAATTAAGCTGCCAATCGCCTTGTGGGATGGCCTTAATATGAAGAACGCCCTTGTCCGTGATTGCCTCCACCGGCCCTCGGGCGCCACCTACCTCAATTCGCCCCGGTCCTTTTTTCACAACCGCCTTGGAAGGCCCATTTTCCAGAAGAGAAATATTGCCTTCGCCGGTTTCGGCACTCACCTGTATTGTGCGCGTGCATGAGATCTTTCCCTTGCCGGTCTGGACTTCCACCGGCCCCAGCCGAACAAACGTCACATCAATATCGCCCTCGCCCGATTTCAGCCTGGCTGGTCCCGTGACGCCGATCAGCTTCTGGCTTCCGGCCCCGGCTACTACTGAATTGACCTGGGTTCGATAAGGCACATCGATCTCGATACCGACCGCTGAGTCTGGAACATTCGGCGCACTGCGGATGGTAACGTGGGTCTTGTCCTGCGTTATGACTAAGCCATTTTTGAAAAACTGTTCAGCCGCGCTCTTATCGGCTGAATTTTTCGCAAACCCGGAGATTGTGACTTGCCCCTCCCGGCTGTAACGGATGTTAACGTCGCCCTTGGAGAGCGTAATATCCAGGAGCAAAGGGTCCTTTATGTCCAGCGTCAGGACCCGCTGGAACATGGGCCCCTGCCCAAACGCCGCCGTCAGAACGCCCGGCGCGAACAGCGCTGCCAGTGTTGCCACGGTAATACATCTTGTAACCCGCATCATCAATTCAAAACCTTGTCGCCAAATGGCAAACTCTTGCATCTATAATTGTGAAAGAGCAGCCCCCTTCAGGGACTGCGCTTTCGGTGGTATTACAATGAACACAGAAAGTCTATAAGCTGCTGTTTTTTGTATGAAAGAGCAGTCCCCTGCCAGGGACTGCTCTTTTGTTTGGTATTAAAGTGAACGCAGGAAGTCTACAAGCTGCTGTTTTTCGGTTGTGGTCAGCCTTTTGAAGTTGTCAATGACGCCATTCGCCTCTGAAGCGGTAGCGCCGGATCCGGATTGATGAAGCAGGATAGCCTGGACCAGGTCATTGGTACGGCCATCGTGCAGGAAGAAAATACGCTGGCCGACGCCCCAGAGCGGAGTGGTGCGGAACTGGTCCGGACCGGCGGCGCCCTGAGTAATGCCATCGTTCAGCGCTGGTCCCATGTGATGTACCAGCAAATCAGAAAACAAGCTAACCGGTCGGTCTACCAGAACCGCGCTGTTGGCGGGACCGCCGACAGTACCACTGCTGGTGCCGCCGGTTTGCATGGTCGCCGTGTGGCAAAGGGTGCAGCCGACATTGTTAAACACCCTTTGGCCCGCTTGTGCGCTGGCGCTCGGACGAGGATCGGGCTGCGGCGCATCTGTGAACCGCATGGTGATCATGAACATCTGCCAGTCCGGCAACTCATGGAGAGGATTGTTAAAGGCATGGTTCTCGGCGTCGTTGTCATCAATACGGTTAATGTCGTTGGGCGCCGGCTTGTTGTTTGCGCAATTGTGATTTTCGTCACGCGCATTGGGGAAGACGTCGTTGCTGACGCCCATTTCCACGTTGTAAGCCTCACCCGCAAAAATGGCGAGGGACTTGTTCTGGGCCTTCCAGCCGAAGCGATTGATGGTGCCGTCGTTGCCGCTGCGGTTGGGTATGCCGCCAATGCCCAGGGCCTGGCGAGCGCTGGCCGTATTGTTGTGCTGATTCATGATTTCGGTGTCTTCAATGGACTCGATCAGTCCAAGTCCGAAAAGCTGCAGAGGAATGCGGAAAGAGAGATTGCCCTTGGCCAGCTCAGCGGCAAAATTTTCCTGGGCCGCATTGCAACCCTTGTTGAAAGGATCGCTGATGTCGCCGGTGGTGGTATACAGTGCGTGCACGCCGCCATCGGGGGTGCCATCGGGATTCCGCTTGAAACGTACTTCGCGGATCGGACCAAACTGCTCTTCAAAAGATGGAGCGACGTTCTGTCTTCCGAAGCGGTGCGGAATCAGGGAGAATGACGGGTTCTGGGCTACATCACCATCGTGAGCGGCGATGAAACCGCCTGAACCGCCGAGCGTCGGTTGCGCGTGGCACACCAGGCAGCTATCCGCGTTATGCCGCGTTCCAAGGCCGTTGGAGTTGGTGCGGGTTTGCGGGAAATCAGGATCGATCTCCGTTCCTGCCGGGGCGAATGGCGGACCTACCGGATTGCCGTCGCCAACGCCGAAAGGAGCCACCGAGCACTTATCGCAAGTGGATTCCAACTGGGCCATGCGCTTTACGCCTTCCAGAAACAGCGCCAGCTCATTGTCATCAACGACAAGATCAGGGTGATTGGGGTTCGGGCTGATCAGCGGAGTATGCGGAATTGGAATACCGCGCGACTGGAGTCCGCCTCCTGTGTTGTTGATGCCACCCCTTACGCCTGGGTCCGTTTGGGCTGCGCCCACAACGGAAAGCAAGCACAGCAAGGCAGCTATGGTTGTTATTCTTAGAAAAGTTCTAATCATTCAAAATACTCCCTTCGTTGTTTCTAGCCGCTGTTCCCAATCCATCCGCCTTGGGAGGAACAGTGGAGATAAGCAGAGTACTCGGAAAAGAATCTTAGGGAATATTTATGTCGTATAGGTGAGGGAATAAAATAGTCTAGCTTTCGACGATATACTTCATATTTTTTTGACATTTCTATATTTTTTTCATTAGTTCTTAATCCGTCTATGCTGGCAGCTTCAAGAGATGTTGGAAATAAGTATAGCTTGTAGAAAAATTTAGTATAGTTGTGGAATAAATCACTTATCTATTATCATTCAATCTACTGTGCCTCCAAAGGACTCTTGAAGGACAGATGTTAGCCTCATTTGCACTAACTTTACAAATGCAGCTAATAATGAGAAAACACATTAAATAAGAGCATTCTAAAATCTTTTACGGGCAATAGGACATTATTAGTGCAGCCAAAATAGCTCCCGATAAACATATTTGCAAAGGGTTTCGTTTCACCAGACCCTCTACCCCTCTTGTCATTCTGAGGCCGTTTCTTTGGCCGAAAAATCCCCACACTCTCATGCGACGCCATGGACGAAAGGCCACGATGCCCTTTCGGGAATGCTGCTTCAAGGCCTTTTTGTTCAATGATGGAGCCGTTTCAACGGCGAGAACGCCGCCAAAACATTTAGGGATAAAATTTTCCTGCTCCCGCCTTAGTAATATCTATATAATCAAGTTGAGGCGTTAGGAGTCGTGCCTCTGCAACCCGTGTCATCCGCGAGGACATTAACTCTTGTGGTCTTTTTATCGCGTTTGGCCTTTGTGTGTCCTCTTGGCGGAAAACAGATCACGAAAGACAAGGCATGTATTGCTACATGCCTTGCCGCTTTTATGGTCTCTACAGCGAATTCAGGAATGTGAACAGGGCTTGCTTCTGCACAGGACTTAAATCGCGGAAACGCTCTCTCACCTCTTCTGCCTCGCCGCCGTGGCGCTGGATGGCGCTTTCCAGCGTCAGCGATTTCAGGTCATGCATGTGCCGGGGGTGCGTACGCAGTCCCCAGAGTGGCACAGTGCGCAATTTGTTGGCGGTGTCTTGTGGCGGGTTCTGGACGATACCATCACCAGTTTCAATGTCATGCAGTAAGAAATCGCTGTAGGGGTGAATGATCTTGTTGGCCAAAGCGTCCGGAACCCTGAAGGCCCCACCATTGATAGGCGTTCCCGCGGGAGCCGTGATGATGGTGCTGACATGGCAAATCGCACAGCCGATCTTTTCAAAGAGCTCTGCGCCAGTCTGGGAAGCCGCAGTAGCCGCCAGAGCCGAGTCGCGCGAAGGAACCTTTGTGCCACGGATAAACTGGGCGAAGTGGTCGATGTCTGCCAGGCCGAGATTATCAGGAGTATCTTCCGGGTCGGAGGTGATTTTGCCGACAGTCGTTACGTCTTTAGGTCGCAACCGGTTGGTCACTCCCATTTCATTTAGATAAGCATCGCCGATAAAGGACAACAGGCTGCTGTGCTGGTCCTTCCAGCCAAAGCGCCCGATGCGTACTTGCCCAGGCGCTTCCAGAACAGGAACTTCGATGGCTGCGCCATGAATTCTGCCTTCACTGACCTCGATCTGCCTCTGGGCGATGGCTTTTAAGGTGCTGTCGTCAATGGCTTCCACAAATCCGTCTCCCAAAGTGTTGAGAGCGGCGCGTAAAGCGCGAATGTTTTCGGTGTCGGGTATATGCTCCTGCGCCTGGGGAATCAGAGCGCGGTCGTTGATGATGGAGCGGTTGGCAATTATATTCGCTCCGCCATTGATCGGGACAGTTGCTGCAACGAAGTTTCCATTGGCGTCCTTGTGGCCGGCGCGGACTTCCGTAAACTGGCTCGCACCGCCACTGACAGGATTCTGATGGCAGTCCACGCAGGCCCTGGCGTTAAATACTGGTCCCAGTCCGGTGCTGGCATCATGGGCTTGTTCGAACCTGGTCTGGTCAAGAGCATAAGTATCGCCGTCAGGTTGCGCGATCCCGTTGCTCGTGCTTTGCGACCCGGAGTTCTGTGCAAGGGTGGGAGTATCAAAGCCGGCCGGCGCTTCGGTCGCAGTTTGCTGCGCAATTCCAGCAAGGCCGATGGCCATCACAGCCAATAGCAGGACAACTACATAAGTCCATTTACGTGTCATTATCTGAACTACCTCCAACAAATTTGAACGTTATCCAGAACGATTCACGATCCCCGACAGAGAGATCGAATAGGCCTGGCTGTACGTACAGACTTATGGAAGTAGCGTTTATTCCTGCATTGACGACTAAAAGACTGACTATTAAAAATGCGTTAAGAATTGAGCGGTCCGTATGGGCAGGATACCGAAATAGGAATACGAAAATTGGAATTAGTCGGAAGAATGTGGAGGATGCCGGGTCCCCGCCCTTCGCGCGTTCTTTTGCGCGAAAGGGTGGGAAACGAGTGTCTCAATTCCTTGACTATCCCCCAACGAATGGGCAAAGCGGGTATTCAATTCAGGGGTCTTACAAACTGGGTTCCAAGGTCTTACAACACGGCTTCAAGGTCTTACAAACCATGCTCAAGGTCTTACAAATGGCTTTCAAGGTCTTACAAATCCGCCTAAGATATTACAAAAATGTAGTTCGTCACCCGTAACTCCCATGTTTTCAACGCATCGTTTAAATGTGCCGGGGTGGGGGTGCAATTTTCTGTAGTTTCTTTAAAAATCGAAGAAATGTAGCGGCGTAGCGGCCAAATATTAGCCCCCCGCGCTCTTCCCACATCACAAATAAAAACACCGTGGATGACTTGCATCCACGGTGTGCCACGTCGGTTATAGACACAGGCAAAGTTAAAAACGGTCTACCCCTTTACAGCGAGCGCAGAAAATTCACAATATCTTGTTTCTGGCTGGCGGAAAGCAGGTTGAAGTTATTGATGACCGTGTTCGCTTCCGAATTGTTGCTGGCATGATCGGCAATAGCAGTCAACAGATCATGGGCGCGGCCATCGTGGAGGAAGAAGGCACGCTGCCCCACGCCAAAGAGCGGCGCGGTGCGAAAGTGCTCGGTCCCTACAATGCCCTGGGTTACACCGTCAAACAACCCATCTCCCATCAAGTGGGTTTTGAAGTCGCTGAACGGATGATAAGTGACATTCCCCTGGTTGGTAAAAGACGCTTGCGGTACGGTCTTCTGGCTCTCCACATGGCAAAGAGCGCAACCGATCGAAACAAACAGGTTGTGTCCATTGGTGGTTGAAGCTGTAGCCGGCGCCGGAGTCGGCGGGGCTGTCAGACGCATGAATGCGGCGAAGTCCACCACGTCAGAGGAGAAGTCTGAGGCGGGGCTGGCTGTATTCCTGGTATTGACCAGATTAGTCGTATCTTCGGGCAACTGGTTGAACTGGCAAGTGGGGTTCTCGTCGCGCTCCTGGGGGAACATCTCGTTGGTTACGCCTTGCTCCACGTTGTAGGCTTCACCCGCGAAGATCAGCATCGATTTGTTTTGTGCCTTCCATCCAAACCGGGTAATGGTGCCGTCATTGCCGTTGCGATTGAATATGCCGGAGATGCCGAAGTTGGCATTGTTGGGATTGGTGGAGTTCTTGATCAACGTCGTGTCTGAAGTCAGCTCGACGAGGCCGTCGCCAAAGACGGAAATAGGAATACGCGCAATGGCGTTGCCAGCCAGATTCTGGCCTTGCAGATCTTCCTGGGCGGCATTGCAGCCAGGAGCATCCGTACGCCCTTTGATAGTGAACAGATCATGGACCCCGCCGTCGGGAGTGTTAGTGCCAGGAATGTTGATCAGGCGAATTTCACGAATGGCGCCGTTGTTGTGGATGAACGGATACACGGTATTCTGCGCTCCATCCAGGGTAGCCACGGCCACTTGTGGATTCACCACCGGCGGACTGCCGCCGCCAATGGCTGGCTGCACGTGGCACATCGCGCAGCTATTACCGTTAAAGCGGGGACCGAGACCTTGTCCCGCTTCGATGGTGCCGGAAACGGAGTCGACTTCCTGAAATCGTTCTTTGGTAGCGTTGAAGAAGTTGACTTCATCGGTATTCAGGCCAGGCAATGGTCCTCCTGCGCCCGGCGCTCCTCCGCGAATTCCCGGATCTGTTTGGGCAAACGCCATCCCGGCAAGGAAGGCGCTAGCCAAGGTGAAAACCGCAATTGACGCGAGCTTAGCTGTTTTCATCAAAAACTCTCCTTTGAAACCATTAGGTTCTACTCTTGACGCTCACAATAGACGCATTTTGCGGCAACCATTCCCTCAGCTTGCAGTCGTGAAATATCAGGGGAATACAATGCGCCCTTGTGCCACTATTTCTAATGTTCAAGAAAACATCTTCCGGCTATGGAAGCAATGGATATGTTTGTATCTACAAAGCAACCAGCCGTCCCTGATTCAGAAAGCTTTGCTTCTGAGAGGCAACGGCCCAGGTTGCTGATGGAAAGGGCCCGTTTAAAACGGGGGCAATATTAGCATCCACTAAGACAGCGTCAAGGCAGGGATAGCTATGTGAGATATTCGATATCTCTATGGAATAAATATTTCATCTGCAAACCGGCTATCCAATAGAGGAGCGGGGGGGGAAATACGAGGATGAGTTCTGAAGATTCCTCTCCTAGTTGCATGCTCTTCACATGGAAACAGATGATCATTATTCAACCCCGGAAAGGTTGAAGAAAAAAATCGCCCTCTACAATATCTACTGTATGATGGGGCAGGCATCGGAGGGGCAGAGCTTCAGGTGAAAATTCAATGTAAGAATCTTCCTGGCTAACCGCTAATTACTATTTGCTAACTCTACTTTCCAGCTACTCTTCCGCCATAATGTTTTTCTATTCCACATATCGACTCACCTGCATCTTCATATGACCTCGAATCAAGTACTCTAAAAGAACCGAAAGCAAAACTTAATAAGAGGATGAAGATGGAAAAGAAGCAACTCACTACTGCAGCAGGCCGCCCTGTAGGCGATAATCAGAATTCATTGACCGTGGGCCCGCGTGGACCGGTCGTTTTTGAAGATTTTCTGCTCTTTGAAAAGATGGCCCATTTTAACCGTGAAAGGATTCCCGAGCGCGTTGTACATGCCAAGGGCTCCGGTGCTTATGGTCATTTTGTTTGCACCAACGAGAACATGCCAAGCTACACCTCAGCCCGGCTTTTTTCTAAGCCTATCAAGCGCACGCCAATATTTCTTCGCTTCTCCACCGTTGGAGGTGAGAAGGGCTCTGCCGACACTGAGCGGGATCCTCGAGGTTTTGCCGTTAAGTTTTATACCGAAGAAGGCAACTGGGACATGGTAGGCAACAACACTCCTGTCTTCTTCATTCGCGATCCCCTCAAGTTCGGCGATTTCATCCACACGCAGAAGCGCGATCCGCAGACGAATCTGAAGTCGCCCACCATGATGTGGGATTTTTGGTCACTGTCACCCGAATCCCTCCACCAGGTTACCATTCTCTTTTCCGATCGTGGTACTCCAGACGGATACCGGCACATGGACGGCTTCAGCAGCCATACCTTCAGCCTCGTCAATGCCAGGAATGAGTTGTTCTACGTGAAATGGCACTTCAAGACCTGCCAAAACATCAAGAACTTCACTCGCGAGCAGGCTGACGAGATGAGAGGCACGGATCCGGACTATGCGCAACGCGATCTCTTCAATGCAATCCACAGAGGCGAGTTTCCCAAATGGCGCGTGTGTGCTCAGATCATGCCTGAAAAGGACGCGGAATATTATCGGATTAACCCTTTCGACCTGACGAAGGTCTGGCCGCATAGAGACTATCCACTCATTGAAGCCGGTGAACTGATACTGGATCGCAATCCCGAGAATTATTTTGCTGAAGTAGAACAGGCGGCATTCGAGCCGAAGAACGTCGTGCCCGGAATGGGCTACTCTCCCGATAAGATGCTGCAGGCACGGCTGATCTCCTATCCGGACGCGCATCGGTATCGCCTGGGAGTTAATTATGATGCTTTGCCGGTCAACCGGCCGCAGTGCCCCGTCCACACTTATCACCGCGATGGCGCGATGCGCTTCGACGGCAACGCCGGATTGCAACCGAACTATGAGCCCAATAGTTTTGACGGACCGGTCGAAAACTCCTTGTATCGCGAGCGGCCGAGAAAAATCGCCGGTTCAATTGACCGTCACAACCAGCAGGATGACGATTATTACACACAGCCGGGAAATCTCTTCCGCCTTATGAAAACGGAAGAGCGCGAGCGGCTCATCAGCAATATTGTTGCCAGCATGAAGAGCGTGCCTGCGCATATTCAGGAACGCCAGATCGAGCATTTCATGAAAGCGGATCCTGCTTACGGAACCGGCGTGGCTCAGGGACTCAGCCACGACCTGTATAACATCAGCTTGTCTAAGAACGGAAAACTTGCTTCCGTTTAATGGTTGAACGCTGAAGAACGCCCTCGGCATGCATACGAACCGGATTCATGAAACCGGATTATTCATGAAAAATGTGGGAGAAAAACTGATTCGTCATCCCGAAGATCTACTCGCGTACTGGCGCGGGTAGATCGGAGGGATCTCGTGTACATCATGGTCCGCTAAGGATGGAATCCCTGCACCTGTTCGGGCCATTGCCCAAACCCCGGACGGGTATTTGTGGCTGGGAACTGAGGCTGGCCTCTATCGATTTAACGGCCTTCGTTTCGTTCTTTGGGCGCCGAGTTTGGAGAACAGTTCCTTAGCTCCGCCGTTTGGGCGCTCTGTGCGGCGCACGATGGCAGCCTCTGGATTGGATTTAGCTCAGGCGGAGTCATCCAGGTTAGTCATGGCCGGCTGAGAAACTACTCGGTGGCGGAGGGGCGACAAACTTTCTTCTATTCTGCTCGCAGGGTAGCCCAGCGGATCATGGCAATTCACACTTATGAAGATTTGCTAATAACGTATTTCGTCATAATAGAAATCGAAAAATCTTCTGCTGGACGGAATAAATAACCCCGTGCCCCGGTTATTCAGTGTGAAGACAGTTGGATCTACAAGTCAGCAGATATGAAAGGACCATACCATGAAAAAAACAATTTTAGCTTTAACCGGAGCAGCTTGCTTTACTTTGCTGCCTGCCGGTGCTTTGGCCCAGCAGGACTCCGCAGCGCGGACGGATACAGCACGGACGGAAGATGCCAAGAGCACCGCTCCTGAGCCTAAGACGACAGCAACGGCTGTTCAGAGCAGCGACAACGACGATCGCGGCAAATCCAAGAAGAACAAGAAGAAAAATTCCGCTAAGAAGGCCCCTGCCAAGGAGCCGACAGAAAACGAAAAAATCTTCGATGAGATGCTTCGCTCGGCCGCCTCCGGAGGTTTGTGATCGGCTGCAAGCCATTGTGATGCAGGAACGCCTAGTCAGAAGTACCGCAGAGAAACATTTGCGGCCTGACCACGGGATATATGAGGATCCTCTCCTGGACTTTACGCACGAGTATTACAGCAAGAAACTGAAAGGCAGCCAGGGGAGGCATCCGGAGGCACAGAATATTGTCAACATCCCCGCAGCTTGCCGGAGTCGGACAGTGTCATGCTGTTTGCTCAAATAGCTTTTTGTACACTGCAATGCTGAGGGAGACATTTAAGAGCGTGCCATAGATCGGAAAGCCGATTTCAGGAAAAGTATAAAATTGAATTACGGCAAATGAGGTCAGAATATTGAATAGTTGCGTTGTGTAAACGATACCGGATTCCGTCTCAGGGAATCGCCATGCTTTTTTAAGCGTGGGTAGGGCGGCCAGGGCGTCGCTCAGGATTGCAAAGATTACAGCGATTTCGGGTTTTCTCGTGAGAGCCCAGAGAAGGAGCGCGATCAATGAGAGGCCCCCGCATAAGTAGCTGAAAGGTGTAGGCTGCCAGATCGTGTTTCGTTTGATAAATGCGCTGACAACAACAAGGAGCGGGCCGAACCCGATCATGAAAGTCGGTAATACGGCCAAGCGAGCGCCTGTCGAAAATGCTGCCGCCGATGCGACGAGCGGTGCAATTGCCCAGAGCACCCATGTAACGAGATTCGGTCTCGTTTGTCCATGGAAAATATCGCGGATATAAAACGCAATCCCGTAAAGATTGACTGCCGCACCCAGAAAAACAAGATAATGCATCAAGATTATTCTTATACCATATGAATTACGCAGAGTAAGGCGTGATAAATCTCAATCTCCCGTCTTCCCTCCCTTGTGCCGTGCAGTATCAATTGGCGTTGTAATGTTTTAATTTTTAGCGCAGACCCAGCATAGGCGAGACGAGTGTCAGGGCAAAAGTTCACTCGTGCCGGACCCAAGATCACTCGTGTCATAAGAAATTGAAAAGAATCCACTTCCGCTCTGCCGAAGGCTGGCGCGCAGCTCCGGGTTTTGGAGTGAGGCGCTTTAAAACGGTTACACTAACTCCTAAACCGTTATAAGCCCAAGTCCTTCTAAAAGTATAGCGATACTATTTTATAAATTAGTATAAGTAGCGTCAGTTTTTTACTAGAATTTATCTCATAAATTCTATGACCGGCGGAAAATTCCGTATTATTGGCTGCTGGCTCTGCCGGTTATTAGCATTTATGAGATGGCTTCTAGATAAATCTTGGTATAACTCCACACGGCACAAAGTAACTCCATAGAATTATGCAATGCTAGATATAGGCATTCCCTTATTGAAACTAAATTTTAAGATGTTACCCTACGGGCGGTAAGCGACTAACTTTGTTCCGGGCAAAGTCAGTTGACCTGCTTGGGCAAATATCCTGTAAGACCAGCATAGTAAGTAAGAAGCACGGTCTGGGCCTTTTCGCACCGAGCAAGAAGCTTCCAAGAAAAGGATTCGTGGCTATGTCCCCGTTCGACACAGCAGTGGAGAAAACCCCAGTCAATCTGCCCTCATCGCTAAGTGAAGTTCCAGCCCGTGTAATGGATGTCATCAAAGCCGTGGAGAAGAATGATTCTTCACTGCTCAGCCAGGCGATGACCCGCCTGATTCGGGAAGCCGGCCAGCTTGGATTGCCCAAGCTGTTCTTGACCGATATCAAACATGGTTTGGAGACCGGAGACTGGTCCCGCTTTGCCGGGGGGCTCAAAACCTTCGAGTTTCTGGGCGCAAAAGCAGAATTCTTCCTTCTTGCTCCTTATACCACATCGCGCGGGGCCAAATCGGAAACGCGCCTCAGTGCGATCTATGGAACTCGGCTGGACCTTGGCGAAATTCCCGCAACCTATCCCATCCTGCTGGAGCTATTCGGGGTAGTGCATGAATCAGTCCCGCAAATCATTCCGATTCAGGGACACGCAGGCGCTGGCTGGTTTGCAGGGGAGTCTGGCGAGGCCTTCCTTGTACCGAACGGCTGGGCTGGACTGCCGGATGGGGACGGCCCGGTGCTGAACAATATGTCTGAACAACTCATCCGCGTGGGAAAAGGTGCTTTCGAAGCCATCCGGACAATCTTCGATGGGCCGTCTTCCACCCTGTTGCTACGCGCTTATACGCCACACGCGAAGTTGATGGCTACATTGAACACCGAGTACTCATTTCATGAAGCAGGTCATGCATCGGGGCTCGGGTTGAACCACAAGCTCGCTGCGGGAGTGCTTAACTCTCCGTTTTACGGGGCTATTGAAGAGTGGCGCTCGGATGGCGTAGCCTTCGAAGTCGCTCGCCGCTCGCTGCCTATTGAAACCGTAGGAATCCTGGTTGCCTCAAACCTGATTACCCGTTTCGGGATCGACGCGCACAGAAGAGGTTCTATTGATCTTGATACGGATGTAAATTCAGTACTCTTGTCGTTCCATTCGTTGATTGAGTCCGGCTTGCTAAGAGTTCATCCCGATAACCGGCTTGGTTTTGTCGACACTACGTGGTCCGGACTGGTACATGCAACCGATATGATGCGCGCCGCTGCGGTTTCCCTGACACGCAGGGAGATACAATTACGCGATCCCCGCGCCATCTGGACGCTTTACCCGAATGCGATTGGCGTGCCAGAGAGTGTGCGTCAATTATTTCAGCAAACCGTAATTACTCCCTGTCGGGGACTCTATAGGGAACTGCTTTAATCTATATGAAATTCACAACTCTGCCTGGACCGTTTGCGATTTGCAAGCTCGATCCGGCTGCAACAATCCCCGACTGGGCTGCAGCCGGCGTTCTTTCTTCCCTCACCCGAACCCCTAATGAGCTTTCCATCATTTGTGAACAGGCAAACGTGCCCCAGGATATAAAGGCAGAGCGGGACTTCAGCTGTATTCGGTTGGAGGGACCATTTGATTTTCAAGCGATTGGAATCCTGGAATCGTTCCTTGCCCCCCTGGCCAAGGCTGGTGTGCCCGTATTTGCGCTTTCGACCTATGACACGGACTGGATTCTGATTCAGGAAAAGTACTGGAAAAACGCGCTAGCGGTATTGATGAACACAGGACATGGAATGGTTTCCTGAAAATGGTTTTAGCCACTGCCGTCACACAGATTCACCACACTCGATGGAATCCCTGCACTGCTTCCGGCGGCAGCAACCATCCCATTGAGAGTCTCCGGCCAGCGGCGGTCAAGGCAGGCATTCTTTCATCGCACCGGGACAGCGAAGGCAGATTGGTAGACGATGACCCGCGGCGATTCGGCTTCCATAATCTCCGTCACAGCCTTGCATCGTTCCTCATCCAAATCAAGACTGATCCGGAAACGGTACAGACTTTGCTTCGCCACAGTGATATCAAGCCGAGACCCTTAACCGTTATGCCCACAGTGTCAGCGAGGAATCGCATGGCTGCCGAAGGGCCATGCTGATGGTGATTCTTAGCCATGCAGTGGAACATAGCGAGCTGCGAACGGACTAAGGGAGTTCGCTGGAAAATCAATTGAGTCTTTTGAAAATGACGATGGCAAGGACGGACAGTTCGCCGCCAACCTCTTCAAGTAGCTTCAAGAGCTTATAGGGTATATAAGGCTGCCCACTAGGAGGCGCGTGGAAGAGCAGGACGATCATGGGTGGACGCTTGAGTGATCTAACGTCCGGCTTGCCGAGTCGCGGCGGACGCCGCCGAGGACTACTGGTAGAGGTTTAGCCCGAATGTCTCACAGCGGAGGAGGGTAGCGACGAAAAGTAGCTCGAGCAGGCTTACGGAGGCAGGTCAAGATCCGAAAATTACGTGCGTACCTTCATGGGCGGTCTTGCTGGCCGTCCTCGCCCTGGGGATTGCGATTTTTGGTCAGGGAAAGACACACCATTCCCCCGACTCGCTGTGCAGCGCAACTGGTCTTGCTACTTCCTCCCTCTCAGCAGCGCAGAGCTGTAACTTGCAACTGCCGGTGCACCTGACGAAATAGTTCCAGGTAAGGATAGCCGCTCGACAGCGACACCCAGATTTTGCGTACCGTGATGCGAATCTGGGCTCCGATCTTGAGCAACTTTAAGCGCACCGTGTTGCATTGCGCTTTGGCCAGTTCCGTACCCGTCAACCCCAACCGCCGCAGAGCCTGCATCAGCAGGTAGGCCACGGTGGAGAAGTAGAGCCGGATTTGATTGCTCCGTAGCCAGGACGTGCTGGTGCGATCGGCAAACAACATCATCTGTTCCTTGATCCGGTTCTCCATATCGCCACGGGCGCAGTAAAACTCCTCATACAAGCTTTGCGCCCCCCAGCGGGAGGGGGCAGGAAAGATGGTTTCTTGCGAGCTCAGCGAGGTGACCACGAACCTTGGATTGGCACCTTTGTCCAAGTGTTCTGCTTTGGCGATCACCCGTCGGGCTCGCGACCAACTGTTTCTGGTTTGATAGTCGAACTCGGTGAAGACTCGCGCCGCTTTTCCGCTCTGCTGAAATTGGGCCGCCGCTTGTGCGCTGGCCGCCACGATCTCTTGTAGCAGGCGAGCATTTTGCGCCAAGCCCACCACATAGTCCACCCCATTTTCTTCGCACCAACTCAACAATTCGTCCCGACAAAAACCCGAATCGCCACGCAAGATGATCCGGACTTGCGGCCACGCTTGCCGGATCTGCGTCACAATGCGCTCCACCTCCGCCACGCTGCCTTTGGCTCCGTCGATATTGGACGGCCGCAAGCGTGCGCACAACACATGCTCGCCACAGACGATGTACAACGGCAGATAGCAATAATGCCCGTAGTAGCCGTGGAAGAACCGCTCTTCTTGCTCCCCGTGCAAAGCAATGTCCGTGTTATCCAAATCCAACACGATCTCTTTCGGGACTTCACCCTGCGCTTGCAGAAAAATATCCACCAGCGTCCGATCCACGGCAGCTTCGTCCAGGATGATCTTCTTGTACCGCTCCTTTTTCCCCAACTTCGCCGCCCCCAGTTCCATTCGGTTCAGCGTGCTCTTGCCCGCCAGGGCGGTGCCCTGATCGCGGACCCGCCGCCGATCTTTCCCCGTCAGATCCTCCTTCTCCACCAACACCGCCAACAGCGGGTCGCGCCGTAACTCCTCGTGATCATTCAAATCTTCGTAGCCCAAGGCCAGTCCGTAGATCCGCTGCGCCACCAACTCGGCCACCGCATGTTCCCTCAGTTCCGCATCCCGATAGTCGGTAAAGCAGCTCGCGAACTGGCCGATGATGTTCGTCCGCTTCTCCACCTCCCGCAATAGCAACCCCCCGGCGTCGCTGGTGATGGATCCGCCGTCAAATTGCCCGCGCACTTCTCGCTGATTTAAGGGATGAAATGGAAACGGTTCTTGGGTACACTCTGTTGTCATAGGGCTGTCTCCCTTCGTTGGCCTAACTACTACTCGCTATAGCTGTTATGCCACGAAACGACAGCCTTTTCTTTTTTTTGTTGAGAAATTAGGGCTAAACCTGAGACAATGCGCCCTACCAAATCGCCTTCTTCGAGGTTGGGGCCGTTAACGTAGTCGAAGACATAAACCCGATCTCCTTGTCGCTCTGAAGTGAAAACCCAAAACCGAACAATCGAAGTGCAATAACTCGACAAAACTTGCACAGACCCGCCTCTCTTCGTTTGAAGTCAGTACTACAAACGGAATGCTTCTGGCCATCGCAGTTCCAAGTTTAGGGATGCTCAGCTGCTACACGCTCAGTACCTCGGGCAGCATGGCTTCAAGCCGATATACGCCAATGTCACCGTCTCCACACGCTTAGCTGCGGAGAATTTCGAGGGAGGTTTGAGGGAGGATTTGTGCTTCCTCAACGTTACTTTTTCTGTTTCTGTGCTCTTGATCAGTCCGCGAAGTTATGTGTAAGTCTTTGAAATTACATGCCTTGGAGAACTCATAACCCAAAGGTCGGTGGTTCAAATCCACCCCCCGCAACCAAATCTAAGTTATTGATGCTGCAAGTCTTTCCTTCCCTGAATCAGCCAAGTGCTAACTTCCGCTTCCGTCAATTGAATCGCCGGTATTCGTTACTCTAGTTCACTCACCCGTATAAGTGGGCGGTTTGCGTGTTAGTTTGCTTATTCGGAGGCAACTTTAGATTGCGACAAAAAATGGGACCAACTCCTCCCCGCTTTGGCATGCCAATCTCATACCACCGGGCTCACAGCCGCTTCCTCAAACAGATGTCGCCTCGTCAGATATCCTCGGCACCCTGGCCATTACTACGACGCCGGTCATCAACACAACCAGCGGCACCATTTATGTAGTCGCCAAGATCAAGAACCCCGCAGTCAATCCTCCCTACCAGCAACTTCTCTATGCGCTCGATCTAAAGACCGGCAACACTAAGTTTGGCAGTCCGGTGATTGTGAACGCGTCCTTCACGGGAATGACGCAGACTCCCAGCGCTAACGATAAGGACCCGGTGCCTTCTCCGGGCCAAATCAAATCCCGTTTTCTCCACTGCACGAGCATATGCGATCGGCGATGGTCCTGTTTAACGGTGTGGTCTACCTCACCTATGCCTCCCACAGCGACCAGCAGCCATATTACGGCGAGATTCTGGGTTACGATGCCACGACGCTGCAGCTTGTAAAGACCTTCAACACAACTCCGAACGATACCGGAGGTGAGGCGGGAATCTGGCAGTCGGGCGCGGGACCGGCAATCGATGCGGCCGGCAACATGTATATCGTCACCGGGAACGGAGCGTTCGATCAACATACGTCACCGAACGCTTCGGCGACCGATTGGGGCGAAAGCGTCCTCAAGCTGCCTACCAACACTACCGGGGAGATTCTAGTTCCCTTCTCCGATACGACCAGGTGGTTCACTCCTTCCAACTGGAGTCAGCTGAATTCCGGGGACAGCGTTAACCACCTGCCGGGCGACAGAGACCTCGGAAGCGGCGGCATGCTTCTGCTGCCCGACCAGACCCAGGGCAACCATGTCCACATTATGGTGGGCGGTGGAAAAGCCGGAGTTCTGTATGTCTTGGACCGCGACCGCCTCGGCGGCCTCAATCCAAATGATTCGAGCGCCATCCAGGAGATCATCGAACCGCAAGGGACTTCGCTGTTTGTAACTCCCGTTTATTTCAATGGGAATATCTACTATGCGCCGGACGGCGGACATCTGGAGCAACGCCAGGTTCGATTTGATCCGGTAACCGGCAATTACGTTTCGCCCACCGCCATCACCTCTACCGCGCGTGCCCCCTTCAAAGGCGCGGGAGTCTTCATCTCGTCCAACGGAAGTAGCAACGGCGTCGTTTGGACGCTGGGTAATGCTCTCACCGCCTACGATGCAACCAACGTCACCAATCCCATCTTCAACGCCAATACGCAGGTTCCGGGTGTAGGGGGACAATGCACGACCGCGAAGTTCAGCTTGCCCATCGCAGCAAACGGCAAGGTCTACTACACTTGCTTCAACGGCCAAACGAACCTTGGTTACCTCTTTGTCTCAGGGCTGTTCCCGTCCACGATCGGAATTCCGGCGGCGCCGAGTAACGCCACAGCCGTCGCCAACTCTTCCAGCCAGATAACGGTCTCCTGGACGAATAACGCCACCAATCAGCAAGGGTTCACGCCTATTGACCGCCACCGGCGATGGCGTGGCCGATCTCCTGGATCCGAAAACCGGTGAGCGTCAGCTGAAACCGTTAAGGCAGAATAACATCATATTCACTGCTGTTTTCAGTCCAGATGGCAACACCATTCTCACAGCTTCGGCAGACCACACAGCGAAGACATGGAACGCAAAGACAGGACAGCCTCTCGGCCCGGTCTTTCAGCACGGTTTTTCGATCGACTCGGCCACGTTCAATCGAGACGCCTCTCGTGTCGTGACCACTTCCTGGGACCACACGGCCAGGGTGTGGGATGCCAGAACCGGTCAGCCGATTTCTCCTCCTCTTCAGCACAGCGAAGGACTAACGGCTGTGTTCAGTCCAGATGGCAATCTGGTCGCAACCAGCTGCCGCGATCATACGGCGCGAGTCTGGGACTCAAGGAGCGGAGAACAACTCCATCCGCCGGTGCGCTCGCAGGCCGGGGTGACAGCCGTCGCCTTCAGCCCGAGCGGTTCCTCCCTCCTGATCGCCTCCGGCGACTCTACCGTTCAAATCGTCGATATGCCTCCTCATGAGCCGGCTCCCGGATGGGTGGCCGATCTGGCGGAGTTTGCCGCAACGCAAATCAAATACAATCAAGAGCGGCAGCCGGACTTAGCCAAAATCGGGTTGCTGCGGACGCAACTGCTGGCCTCTAAGTCCAGTGACCCCTGGGCGACGTTTGGACGGTGGTATTTTTCCGATAGCGCTGTGCGCCCAATCTCACCCTGGAGCACAGTGAGCCTCGAGCAATATGTAGGGTCGCTCATCCAGCTCGGCGACAGAGATTCTCTCAACTACGCCAAGACGCTCTCTTTCGATCATCCAGCATGGATGGTCAAGATCGTGCAGCTCATTGCGAAGCTCCCTTCTGCCCCCGATAGTGCAGCAGGCGCCAAGAGGCAAAATCAATAACTTACGCAGAATCAATGCGGATTTGGAGTTCAAAATCCGACTCCCGTCTCCTGTTGCCAACGGCGCTGAACTCGGAGATGGGCGGGCAGGAGCAGGAGAATAACATCCTTTGCAAGAGCTCAATGCTTGATAAGGCGATTTGCCAACAGTGATGCTAGACGGTGGACGTCCGCCGTCTAGCGCAATCGCGGGGAGAAGTCCGTTAGGGCGAGGAAGGTGGAGTCAACTTTTTCCACGAGTTTGCCGTTCGCCTCGGATTTGTCGCGGACACTCTTCCACTCGGGGTCGTCTCGGAAGGATTTCCAGTTGGCTGCGGCCGCTTCCCGGCTCGGATGCTGAAGAATGTAGATAAGGGTGTTGCTCTTCTCCGGCTCATCAACGGGAGTCCAATAAGCAACACTTTTCATTCCGTGGCGGTCAAAGATTTTAATGGTGTGTTCGCGGAAGCGTGACTGCAGGTCGCCCAATTTCCCTGGAGCTGCATGGTAAACGCGGAGTTCGTAGACGCCTGTCGTGGCGTTGTCTTGCTGAGAAGCGGCCCAAAGTGATGCCGGAAGCAATGTTGCCGCAGGAAGCGCCTGGAGTAATGTCCGTCTTTTCACGGTAGGCATTCTAGCAGAAGTTGAGTCGGGGAATGCGCAAGCGACCGCCGTGGGATCACTTTGAGGTTTTCGGCAGCCATTTATCCCGTGGTGACGTCTGTGCGGGATAGTTGGCAAGCGAATAAGGAGGACGCTCTGAGTCATCGAAAGACGAAGAGAACCGCCGTGCTTGATGTCGCCACGCCAAACATATGGAGAGTGAATACCGGACAGAACCATTTTCAATCGGTTATCTCTTGAATGCCCTGCTTGACGTGATGCCGCGTGCTTCCT
>DATMMY010000346.1:0-2019 GCA_035569515.1 Candidatus Solibacter sp.
GATCTGGAGGCTGCTCCCGGCAAAAACCAGGGCAGCAAATATGAGCACGAAAAACATCCCAACAGAACGCGCAAATGACCCTCTGAAGAGAAAATTAATGCGTCAACTTATAACACACTCCGTCTGTTCCATTTTGGCGCCACTAGCACCAGAACTATTGTGAGTTTTGTTTTATCGCGCCCATCTGCGAAATCAGCGGCAAGACTTTTCCAGGCCAGCTCTTCCCTACTCCAGATCTTCAGGGTGCGATTGCACGTATTCCAGAGCTTTTTGCGCCATCTGCTTTTCGCCGCGATAGCTCAGTTTGGCGGGCGCTTCCCCGAGCGGCATCCAATAGGCCCGGCGGACCTCGTGCTGCATCTCTTCGGTAATCTCGCCGATCCGGCCGGATTGATACTTCATCAGGTAGAAACTGACCACTTTGAAGACCTTCTCTCCACTGGCCCACTTGCGGACGTAGACATAGCGGATATCGGCGAGCTTCGCGATTGGGCGGGCATGAAGGCCAGTCTCCTCCAGGACCTCACGAACAGCGCATTGCTGGGGCTTTTCGCCGGGATCGACGTTGCCTTTGGGCAAGGCAACCGTGTCTTTGCGGTCTTCGGGCTCTCCGTGGCTACCCGGCTCGATGACTGCCACCCACCAATGATCTTGCATGTGACGCAGCACCAGCGCGCCAGCGGAGAATTCACGAAGCATTCCTGTTCATTTCACCCCAAAAGACGCCAGGAAGCAAACGGGGAAGAATCGGGAGATCCGGTGATCGGAGGATCGGGGGATCAGAAAAGCGGCATTCGCGGCGCTGAAACGGTTGGCTAACTTTCCATCCGTCCGGCTGGGCTGTGCTCATGGTTATCAGCGTCAATCGCTCCAATCAGCATCATCAGGGGTTGAAGATCCTTGGCCTTCCAATCATGGCAGTTATGGCAATCATGGCAATTTTGGCAATGCTTAGCAATCTTGGTACTCCTGGTTACCACTCTGTACTCGGATGTGGCATCTGAACTAAGCAGCAGGCGTAAGCAGCTGGATGGCCCCAAGCTCATAGCGGCAGAGGATGCTTGTGAAACATGCACTGAATAGAATCGTACGTTCGGTACAGGCCTTTCGACGTGATCTCAGGCGTCGTAGAGACCAACAACCCTCAATTCAAGTCCCAAGACAGGTACGTTTGGGCGTGGCCTTGGGCGGAGGATTTGCCCGTGGACTGGCGCACATCGGCGTTCTCAAGGTCCTTGAAGAGGAGAACATCGCGGTCGATTTCATTGCCGGAACCAGCGTGGGGTCGGTGATCGGCGCCGCCTATGCAAGCGGCATCTCAGCAAAAGAGCTGGAAGAAATTGCCTCTCTGGTGCGCTTCAAGGACTTTTCCCGCTGGACTGTTTCGCGCTTCGGAATTTTCAACAACGACAAGATGGCGGTGCTTCTGCGCAAGGTGCTGCGCTGCAAAACCTTTGAGGAGTTGCGCATTCCCCTGGCGGTGGCTGCCACCGACGTGGTCACGGGCGACGCCGTGGTCTTTACGAGCGGTGAATTGATTGATCCGGTGCGCGCCAGTTGCGCCTATCCGGGGATGTTTCTCCCGGTCAACATCAATGGCCGCCTGCTGGTGGATGGATTGCTCGCCCATTCGGTCCCTACCGTCCCCTTGCGGGAAATGGGAGCTGACAGGGTGATTGGAGTCAACTTGAGCGCCTCCTGGGTTAAGAACCAGGGGCCGCGTCATGTATTTGACGTGATCGGCCAGTGTTTCTCGATTGCCCAGGAAAGAATGTGCGGAGTGTGGAAGTCGGCAGCCGATCTGGTGCTTGAACCGGCAATAGGCGAGTTCAGCTATGACGATTTTGTACGCGCTCCGGAGCTGATCAAGACCGGCGAAGCCGCGGCCCGCGCTGCTCTTCCGGAGATTCGCGCATGGTTGCCTGTATTGGCGACCGTTAAAAGCAGAGTGTTGGGGGGAAAAGGCGAGCTAGCTCTTAGTTCTTAGCCGTTAGTTCTTACTTTAGCCGTTAGTTCTTA
>DATMMY010000347.1:0-10828 GCA_035569515.1 Candidatus Solibacter sp.
TTGTCCTCTTCGGACAGTTCGTCGATGCCTAAGATGGCGATGATGTCCTGGAGTTCCTTGTAACGTTGCAGGATCTGCTTAACGGATTTGGCGACCTGGTAATGCTCATCCCCTAAAATGCGGGGATCGAGAATACGAGAAGTCGAGGTCAAGGGATCAACCGCAGGATAGATACCAAGCTCTGAAATTGCGCGCGAGAGCTGAGTGGTTGCGTCCAGATGCGCGAATGCCGTGGCCGGTGCAGGATCGGTGTAATCGTCCGCGGGAACGAAAATCGCCTGAACGGAGGTGATGGAACCGTTCTTGGTTGAGGTAATTCGCTCCTGCAATTCGCCCATCTCAGTGGCCAGGTTCGGCTGGTACCCTACCGCGGACGGCATACGGCCGAGCAACGCGGACACCTCGGCCCCGGCCTGCGTAAACCGGAAAATATTATCGACAAAGAAGAGAACATCCTGTCCTTCGACATCGCGGAAGTATTCCGCCAGCGTTAACCCCGTAAGCCCCACGCGCAACCGCGCCCCCGGCGGTTCGGTCATCTGTCCGTAGACCAACGCTACTTTCGACTTGGTGTAGTCCGCCGGGTTAACCACGCCGGATTCCTGCATCTCCACCCAAAGATCATTGCCTTCACGGGTGCGCTCACCAACTCCGGCAAACACGGAAACTCCGCCGTGCTTGAGAGCGATATTGTTGATGAGTTCCATGATGACCACGGTCTTGCCCACACCGGCGCCGCCAAACAGTCCGATTTTGCCGCCCCTCAAATAGGGTTCCAGCAAATCGATCACTTTGATTCCAGTCTCGAACATCTCTTGCCCGACCGCCTGGTCTTCAAAGGAGGGCGCCATGCGATGGATCGGCCACTTTTGCTTGGTATTAACGCCTCCCATGCCGTCGACAGGTTCGCCGATGACATTCAAAATCCTGCCCAGAGTCTCACGACCAACCGGAACTGAGACCGGCCCGCCCAGGCTGATGCCTTTCATGCCTCTGACCACACCCTCTGTCGGCTGCAAGGCAATTGCCCGGACCCGGCCTTCGCCCAGGTGCTGTGCAACTTCGGCGATGATATCGATGGGCTGGGGTACGTTGAACCCTTCACTCGTGATGCGTATCGCAGTGCGGATGATGGGCGCTTCACCCGCCGGGAATCCAATGTCCACGGCCGGGCCCATCACCTGTATCACCTTACCAACACCAGTTGCCGTGGGAGTAGTCGCTGTCGCCATGCTTTGCTCCTAAAAATCGTTATGCTTGGGATTGTCGAACTGTTTCTAGAGAACGGCTAATGAAACTACCTACCGAGGATGGTCAGCAGCCCATTGGTTTCTATGGTGTAACTGAATATTTTACATGCACGATGTGCCTTGCGCAAGCGAAGGTCAATCGCAAAGGACACAACTCAGTCGAGCCGCAACCAAACCCTTACCGCGGATTACGCGGATGCACGCGGATTCTGGCCTGCTACTTCACCAGGCTAAGTTGTGCTTGTTAATCAAAGCTTCGGTCGCCCGCACTGCTAGAGCGGCATCTCTGATCCTAGCTCCTTCAAGCAGTCGTCCTTAGCTTTCTGACTGTATCGATTGCTGCCATGTCGGTGGTTTCGAATGTTCGTGCGGTTTCCAGATATCGACACCACGCATTTGCCAGTTTCATTTGGCGCGGGCTGCGACACTCGGGTTCAAAGAGGCGGCGGCTGCCAACCAGAATGCACAGGGCGCGGGCACGAGACGTGGCGACATTCAACCGGTTCAGGCTATAGAGAAACTCCATGCCGCGCGGCGCCTCCTCGCTGGAAGAGGTCGTCAATGAATAGATGACCACTGGCGCTTCCTGTCCCTGGAACTTATCTACTGTCCCCACGCGCGCTCCCGGAATGCGACCGGCAATATCCGATACTTGCGCGTTGTACGGAGTAACAATCAGAACATCATCCAACTGCAGGCGGCGGCTTCCCTCATGATTGATCCACGTCACCTCCGGCCTCAGCAACGATTTGACCAAGTCACTTATGCGGTCAACCTCCTGCGGGGACGCATTCTGGTTTCCCTCGTGATCCACCGGGACAAACCAAAGGCCACAGTCGCCAAGCCATGCATGACCGTGGACACGCTGCTGATCCAGGCCAGGATGCGAATGGAGGCGTCCCTGGTAAAAAAGTTCGGATGTGAACGAGCAGATCGACGGGTGCAGCCGCCAGGTTTTCTCCAGAAACAGACCGCGGTCCGGCGCAACCGTCGGGGCACCGGCCAATAAGTGCTCCAGAGCGGAAAGCTCCGCTCCATCGGGATGGCTGCCCTTGAGAGGCTGCTCCAGCTGTTGCGGGTCTCCCAACAAGACAACGCTCTTTGCGGCTTGCGCCACGGCTAGAACATTGGCCAGTGACATCTGCCCGGCTTCATCGACAAAAAGCACATCAACGCTCTCAAAGAACTCTTCTCTCGACCACAACCATCCAGTCCCTGCAACCACCTGTCCGCCCGCAGACTGCAAGGCCTTGAGGGCTTCCTCGTTATCCTTGGTTTCATGGATGAACGGAGAAGGTACTTCGGACTTCTCATTCACTTTTTGGACGCAACACAGCCCCGTCAAATTCATTTCGCGGGCCGCATTCACCGTCTCATTGAGCAGGTTTCGGATCGCCTTGTGGCTGAACGCACTGATTCCAACCCTTTTACCTTTTCGCACAAGTTCACAGATCATGCGCGCGCCGGTATAGGTCTTGCCCGCACCTGGCGGCCCCTGCAGCGGCAATACCGCTGAATCAAGCATCAGCGCAATTCGTTTAGCGGCCTGAAGCGTTGTTTCGCCCGCATGAATCAAGGTCCCGCAATTTCCTCCACTGATACGCGGAGGCAGCAGTAACAACAGGTCCCGAGCGGCACGATAGGGGCCGGGGGAATCTATTCCATTCTCCTGCACCCAGACACCAAGGCGGAACAGTGACTCCGCCAGCTTTTTCGAATCAACCTGCGAAAAAGAAAACACTGAACTCGGATGGGTATTCGCTGTCTTCCCGCTCTTTTTAATATCGATGATTCGCGCCGCCACGTCGATGGCGAAAACCGTGCCCACCCGCTGCGCGCGATCATGAAGAGTCTCGTCCCTGCGAATGTCCGTCTCCTGCGGATCAAAGAGGTAGCGGTCTATTGGAAGTTTCCCGTCCGTTCCAATCCGCTCTATCCATTTCAATCCGGCAAGAGCTGATTTCTCGTACAGCAAATCCTCGTCGGCCAGCTCCTTAAGCCGAAAAAACTCCCACCACTCCGCCTTATCCTCTCTCCGGTGCCAATCAAGGAGATTTGCCAACAACCAGCAGGCCCGCTGCTTTTCCGGATCGACCGGGAGGCCGCTGATCAATTTGTCACGCAGTGTGGCGACGCGCTGCTGACGCTCATCGACTTTTGCAGGGGGTTCCCCACTCTGGGTTTGTGGACGCGACACCTCCTGGCCTTGACGGACGAGGGCGCTACGCTGTTGCTCCAACCAGTTGCGTAATTCCCACGTCGATAAACAATCGTCTCGGTTATAGCCCTCTACGGTTCTGGAGGCCTTTTCCCCAATATCGAGCAAGCGTGCGAGTTCCAGGTCGTGCTCGGTCGCCCGTATTGCATAGCTTGCTTCCCTCAGAGGCACCTCTCGTTTGAATGCGTAGAGTGCTTCGAGACTCTTCAGCGAATATTGTTCAACGCCGGCCCGCACCGCTTGCTTGGCGATACTGTGAAGATCCACAAACACCGACGCTCGCAACATTCTGTCAACGGCGTCCTCCCGTGAAGCATACCTTCCCATCAATCGCTTGATCGCGGATGGTTCATAGGGCGCAAAGTGATAGATGTGAAGGGCGGGATATCTCGACCAGGCTTCCATAACAGTGTCAACAAACCACTCGAAAGCATTCCGCTCCTCCGCCTGATTTTGTGACCAGCGGCACTGATAAACAGGCTCGCCAGCCTCAGTGAGAGTCACAAATCCCAGCAGATACTCCAGCCCACCATGACCGACAAACGGATCCCCCTCTATATCGAAAAAAAAGTCACCGGGAGATGGCTCGGGAAGCCGCGTAAGGCCGCATTCAGGCTCAACCGGCAACAACTCAAACACCGGGAGACCCTCGTGACGGCCCGCCGCCTGTACTCGCGCTTGCTCACGTACCCGAATGTATCCCTCCGGTGAGCCTCGGTCGGGGCGCTTCTGAAGCGGAAGGGGGAGGACTGCCAGTTTCTCAAGCGTATCGGTTTCCCAGGAAAGCAGTTGCCTTCGCTGCAATTTGGTAATTCCCGCCACCAAAGAAAGATGGTCGTCTTTCCGCCAGCAGGCATCACATTCCCGCCACCACCGGCAAACCGCACAATGGGGGTTCGGCTCCGGATACGTCAATAAAGATTTGTCCAGGTCAACCACTCTCTCCAGCCTGGATTTCACTTGCCGAAAGTACGAAGCAAAGTCCAACACACGATATTCTTCAGCAACAAGTTCGCGAGTGCGGGGAACAACATGCATGGACTCGGGCAAGATTCCCTGAGCATCCGCGAGAAATTCAGAATACAGAGACAACTGGAGAATCGTCGCAGCTTTGGTCTCCTGCGCCAGCTTGCAGTCATAGGCTTCGTAGGACCATCCGCCGAGGAGGCTTGGGGTGTTCACCCGGCGGAGAATATCAGCTCGTCCTAGCCAGCGCCCGGCCCGCAAGGTTGCCTGTGAGATCACATCGGCGCCGCCCTTCATCGCAATCGACGTTGCCCTGACTGCTTCCTCGTCAGACTCAATCGCCCTGAGATCGACAATAGACAGACCCAATTTCTCCAGATGATTGAGGTAATTCTGTTCGTGCTCCAGTCCATGCTGCTGCAGGACCCAGGTGTCCGGGTTTTTCCATTGCGGAGCCACCCGCTCACCTTGCGCCACCGCAAGATCCAATCGGGTGAGATGAGGACAGGCCAATTGATTGCTAAGATCACTGGCTGACAGGCGTATGTTTTCTTTTTCGACCTTCACGACCGGTTTTGCAGGCTAAAGAATAGCTTGACCATCTTTCTCCAGTAGTCGCAACCCTCAGCACAATAAAATTTTGAAGCAGCGGCATCGTAGTTGCGCAAAGGAAGATCATACTTGTGTCTGGGGATCTATCAGGAAACAAAAATGATGTCGGTTCCGAACTCCGATGTTTGTTAGTGATTTCTAATGCTAGCTGTTGACCGTCCAAGTCGCTTGATTCGCCGGCAATTCCAGATAACTGATGGCACCTTCTGATGTCGGTTATCGAAAAGATCTGCTGCGTCCGGAGCTTACTGCGGGCAGGTCCTGCTGGACCCGCTGCCTTTGCTTCGCCAGATTCAAGCCTTCTTCGTTTCAATGCGTACAAGCCCGCGCTGCACTGCCACATTGATGGCTTCTGTTCGCCCCGTCACCTTTAACTTCTCCAGGATGTGACTCACGTGTACTTTGACCGTGGACTCAGCGATATTGAATTCCGCTCCAATCTCTTTGTTGCTTTTCCCTTTGGTTATGGAATGAAGCACATCCAATTCCCGGGGAGTCAACTCCAGATCGCCCAATCGTGTGGCCAGTTTTGCCCCAACCGCAGGCGGAATCCAGGAGCTACCTGCAGCAACAGTGCGTATACATTCGAGCACCTCTCGTACAGGCGACTCCTTAAGAAAATACCCACGTGCTCCCGCCTGCATTGCCCTATAGATATCCTCTCGAGTTTCATATGAGGTCACGATCACGAGACAGGCATTGGGCTCTTTCTCACGAATCGAAATGACCGTCTGAAGCCCATCCATGACCGGCATCCGAAGATCGAGCAGACATACATCCGGATGGTGGGTCAAGAACATCTCCACCGCTTCCTCTCCGTTCTGCGCTTCAGCAACCACGTGCAT
The DNA here is from genome assembly GCA_035569515.1 of Candidatus Solibacter sp. Lineage (GTDB taxonomy): Bacteria > Acidobacteriota > Terriglobia > Terriglobales > Acidobacteriaceae > Angelobacter. The sequence goes on from DATMMY010000347.1 coordinate 5,892, forward strand.
GTCAGACTGGTCGTTGATCTCGGTGACGAGCCCCTTACGCACGACAGGATGGTCATCGGCAACCAGAACCGTTATATAAGCCATATTCGCTACCGAGCAACTCAGACTCGCCCCTTCTATTTGTGCTGTGGTGGTGGATAACTTCTGCGTATGCTGTCTTAACTCAATGGATTCGTCCTTCGGCAGAGCTGCTCTAACAGTGGCGCCGCCTTTCCCATATGGAAATTCAGCTCTGCCTTTTAGTTTCCGGAGCCACTCCCGCAGGTACTGTCCACGTAACCATTAGAGTCAAGCCGTCGGGAGGGATAGAAATCCGCTACCTGCTGTTGCAGCAGAGCGAATGCGGGATCTAGAGGCTGCGGCGGAAATACAAGGTATCAAACCTGCCATTCCGCACACCCCAAGCCTCACTCTTAAGATGCACGCACAACTCAGGCAGATCATTGCTTTCAATAAGAATTGCAGCAACACTCAAACAGGCTTAAACAGGAGCCCCATGCCCTGCCGAACCGCCAGGAACAGCTCTTAATTAGAGTATTAGGAGGCATCACAGATCGAAATATTCGCGAGCTGTAAGCGTCGCGTGGAAGCGCATCTCCAGGCCGTTATGCTGCCAATGACGATTCGAAAGGTCCGATCGGCATTCTTAAGGAGCAACCTGGCCGGGCCGCATATCCTCAGCCTTACGCCATGCAGCCGTCTTCCCAAAGTCGTATATCTTCATACAACTTGTATCTGATTGACCCGCAGCAAACCTGCTTGCATTATTACTTCAGCCCCACTTCTTCCAATTGCGCCAGCCCGCGGCTGCGTATGGCCGCGACTTGAACATTGGAGCGCTATGAGGCAGATACGGATACTGATAGCGGACCATCACGAAGCAGTCCGCGAAGGCGTGCGGTCGGTTTTGGTCAAACACCCGGGCTGGGAGATTTGTGGTGAGGCTGCAAATGGGTGGGATGCAATAGAGAGTGCCAGATCATTAAAGCCTGATGTGGTTGTTCTCGACTTTCGAATGCCAATTCTTAGTGGCTTGGAAGCTGCGCCGGTCATCAAGAAAGAACTTCCGGGCGCAGAGATTCTGATTTTAAGCTTGCACAATTCTGAGCACATGCTTCCACTGGCTCTAAGAGCCGGGGCCGGAGATTTCGTCTCCAAATACAACATGCAGACAGCTCTGGTACCGGCAATAGAAAAGCTCCTGGCAAGCCAGTACCCGCTGGAGTAAATTCCCACCGAAGTCTCCGCATTCAGGACCACTGGTCCTGTGCGCCGTCGGAAGCGGTGTCCTCAGCCGCCCAAGGGCCGGTACTTGAGACAGGATTTTTGCCGGCCATCGAAAGACCTTACCTCATGATCGCATGTTGCCCAGTTTGGGACAACGCATTCACCAGCAGCTTGCTTCCTGACCATGGAAGCCTTAGGACCGAATATGATTGGTCAGCCTACCTGCCATGCAAAGCGGCGCTACGGGGAGAACAGCAAGCACGGTAGTGTATTTTCCAGAATTGCTGTGGTTTCCGAGAACAGCAACCTACAAGAGTTTACGATCCAGGCGCCCTGCCACGCCAACACGCGCAATACCGGGGTTGGAGACAACACGCGCTCGTTTAGGGCCATCAGTATGCGAGATGTTGGCGTTCCATGTTACTGGCCTTTCGATTTGTCGATCTAGTTCAAAAGTTGACTGCCAAACTAAGAGTAGGACGCAACAATGAAGTGTTATGGCAACAGTACGTATTCTGGTAGCGGAAGAGCGCCAGCTGGATCGGACTAGTATCCGGGAGCTGGTTGCCTCTCACGCAGGCTTGGAAGTGTGCGGTGAAGCCACCGATGGATGGGATGCTGTTGTAAGGGCGAAATCTCTCAGGCCTGATGTCGTTCTTCTCGGCGTCCCGATGGCTAGCCTGGATAGCTTCGACGCCGTTGCCCTCATAAAAAAAGAGCTTCCGCAGACGCAAGTCCTGATTCTCGGCGAGCAGGGCGCCGAGCCGATGCTCGCCAAGGCGCTGCGAGCGGGCGCTCGGGGATTCATACCGAAATCCGCTGCGGACCGTGACTTGGTCCCGGCCCTGAAACAGATAGCCGGCCACCACGATTTTCACGCCGAAGTCGCGGAGCAGGTGGCGCGAACTCAACTCGAGATACGGGTCGAAGAACGCACCACTGAGCTGGAGCAGGCCCACGAGGCCCTTCGCATGCTGAACCACCATCTCATGAAGGCGCAAGAGGAAGAACGGCGCCGGCTTGCGCTTGAACTGCACGATAGCGCCGGCCAGTTACTGGTAGCGCTTAAATGGAAGCTGGAACCTCTGCCGCAACAGGTGGGCAAACAAAATCCGGAAGTGGCCAAGCTCATCAGCGATTCTCTTGCCTTGGTGGATGAGCTTTCGCGGGAGCTTCGCACGGTGTCTCACCTGCTCCATCCGCCGCTGCTGGACGAGGCCGGGCTCCTGTCTGCGCTGCGTTTTTACGTCGAGGGGCTGGCGGACCGAAGCGGGCTCATGGTTGAACTGCGAGTCGATCCCAACCTGCAAAGACTGCCGCGCGAAGTTGAGACAACAGTGTTTCGCATTGTGCAGGAGGCGCTCAGTAATGTTCATCGGCACTCAAAAGCCAAGGCCGCGGCCGTACGCGTAGGGTTGAGTTCGAATGGCATCAGCGTTCAGATCCAGGACCAAGGCCAAGGCATTCCAGGATTTACCTCTCTTGATCAGACGAAGTTTAAAATTGGAGTAGGGATTCAGGGAATGCAGGAAAGGATACGGCAATTGAAGGGCACCTTTGAGATCAAGTCAGGGCCCGGCGGCACCACTCTAACAGCAGTTCTTCCAGTGCGCGGTTCCGTACCGATGCATCCTACGGTGCAAGAATGTGCTCTTGAACTTGGCAATTAGCAATTGGACTCAAGCTGAAAGTCCAGAGGTGTAAAAATGCCTTTAATTCGGACCTGCAAAAGCTGTGGACAGAGAAATCGGCTCCCGGCAAAATTCCTTGCCGCTACCGGCCGATGCGGCAGATGCAAGTCGCCGCTGCCACCCTTAGACGAGCCGCTGGAAGTCGATCGTGAGCAGTTCGACGAAATCGTGCAAAATGCCGGCGTTCCTGTGCTGGCGGACTTTTGGGCGGCATGGTGCGGCCCCTGCCAGGTAGCTGCTCCGGAAGTTGCACGAACGGCCGCTGACATGGCCGGCCACGCTGTCGTTATAAAGATCGATACCGAGCTCTATCCCGAATTAGCGGCCCGCTACAACATCCGCGGAATTCCGAACTTCATTGTCTTTTACGGCGGACGACCCATCACACAGCAGGCAGGAGTCGTTGGTCATGGTCAGATGGAAAACTGGCTACGGTCTGCAAGTCCTTCCACGGCGGCTTAGAGCATTTCCAGAGTTGAGCCTCTTAGCACGAACCAGTTCAGGTTTCATCTCTAGTCACAACATCCGGTACATCGTCTGGAGTAAACGAGGGAAGGCCAAAGTCATGCTGAGGAAACGTCAGGCCACTCTGACTGATTGGCTGAAGTCGGACGTAATGACTTCCTGTTTCCTCAGGTTTACTAAAGTAAACTTTCCTTCCGCAAGACTTCCTGTAGAAACAAGCAACGACTTGCCGATGAATTCGTGCTTACGTTCTTTTCCCGCGATGAGAACTACCCGAGGGTTGTAGCTCTTGATGATTTCCGCCAGCACCGCGCTCCCTTTTTCATGGCGTCCCTTGTGCTCGGGAAATGTGGTAAATAAAAATACTTTCTCGTAGTCCTTCAGTTCGTGCAGGAACTTAAGCCGATACTCTACTTCCCAGCCGGGATAACGGAGGATCTCAACTTCGTTGTGAAGTGTGGCCGGGCCGTCTTCGATCATGCCACCCATTCCCGAAACTACGACCTGGCCATGCACCAGGGCAAATGTGCCATGAACACCGCGAAGTTGGGGATACACTAACTCGAAATTCGCAGCTTCCCGCAGAAACTCCAAGAATGGAGTGTCATCGGGACCGGGGACATAGAACGCCGGCAAGTGCGCCTCCCCAAGCGCTTTCAGAACTTGTCCAACCGTCCGAGGGCCAGTGCCTTTTAACGTCAAGCTGCCCAGCAGAACAATTGCGTCCGCTCCAGCGCTCACGGCTTCCTGACCAAGTCGCCGAATGGCATCAATGTTGCCGCTGGGTCTGGACGTGGCAAGAATCTTCGCTATCGCCTTGCGCATCGCTTCCTCTCCTTCGTCCTCCCGCGATAGACGATATCGCCCGGGAGGCGGCCGATTGGCAGGCCCGTTCCGCCCAGGAGCAGAAGCAGCAATCCAAATACGAACAGAATCGCACTCACGAAGATAATAAGCCTACCCACTTCGGCCATGTCTACAACTCCAAACGCATGCTCGCCGGAGAACAGGCCCTGCTGCAAATAAGGCCAGGGCCTCTTACTCCGGAGTTGTGAGCTCAGATTGTCTTCATACGCACTCCTTTATTTCTATCGGTCCTTGTGACCGTTCTTTCTCTGTCAAGGTTAGAGCCCACACATGTCCAAAACAATTCGTCGTGAGCAGGCGTCATGATTACGACTTTGGCGCTAAGGCCGCTGTTCTAAGTTTTAATTTCAAATTCATAATCTTAAATTTGAAAACCCCTTGCCTCTGCACTTCTCTGCGAGTGGCGAACGCAAGGTCCCTCCGATCTACCCGCACTGGCGCGCCGGTAGACCCTCGGGATGACGATTTCTTTTTTCTCAATCTTCCTTATGCAACGTTTTTAAAATAAATCATGGAACTCATCGACAACGTCGCGCCGCGGCAATCACTCGTCCGGAATCCGGCTTGAGAAAACCCATGAGGGTACGCAGACAGACTGATTTACCAGTCCCGCTCCGGCCCAGAATAATCAATAACGAAGTCTTACACCCGAGCCCCGCATGCTAGAAGGTGGCCATGCCCGAAACA
>DATMMY010000348.1:0-5269 GCA_035569515.1 Candidatus Solibacter sp.
GGAGCAGAGCCGTGGACCGGCTCAAACATTGAGGTCTTGCCGGGATGGATATTGCCGCTGGCGGCCATCCCCAGGCCGCCCTGGAGTGCTGCGGCGAGGTCGGTAATGATGTCGCCAAACATGTTGTTGGTTACGATCACGTCAAACTGTTTAGGATCGCGCGCCATATGCATGCAGAGGGCATCCACATACATATGGGCAGATTGAATATCGGCATATTGTCCGGCAATTTCCTTAAAAGTCCGCTGCCATAAGCCGCCGGCATAGGTCATGACGTTGGATTTGTCGCTCATCAGGACCTTTTTCCGTCCTTGCTTGCGGGCCAACTCAAAAGCAAAGCGGATGACTCGCTCTACGCCTTTGCGGGTATTAAAGTCTTCCTGGGTGGCAATCTCGTCCGGTGTTCCCTGCTTGAATACTCCGCCGGCGTCTACGTAAGGCCCTTCGGTGTTCTCGCGAATCACGACGAAATCCACGTGCTCAGGCTTCACGTCCTTCAGCGGGCACAAAGATTCGTCCAGCAATTTGACCGGACGAACATTGGCATAGAGGTCCATCTTGAAGCGCATGCCCAGCAGGATCTCTTTGGCGTGAATGTTCGAGGGCACCTTTGGATCACCCAATGCTCCTACAAAGATTGCATCAAAGTCGCGTTCCAGCATGGCAAAGCCGTCCGGGGGGATGGTCACGCCATCTTTGAGATAGCGGTCGGCCGACCAGTCAAAGGTCGTGAACTCCACAGCGGCCCGTGTGGCCTCAACCACTTTGATTGCCGCGGGGATCACTTCTTTGCCAATGCCATCGCCGGGGACAACTGCAATGCGTTTTTTCGCCATGAGGTCGAATATAAGGCTTCGTTGCAAAGATGGGAAGTGCTGGGCAATCAGCATTCAGCAGTCAGCACTCAGCATTCAGCCCCTGCGCATTGCTTAAGCTCCGACAGAGAGCGGATAGACGATGCTAAATTTCACTCGTTTATAATCATTCGTTTATACCTTAAGCAGGCAAAATACACGTGGCATTCGAAGACAATATTTACGAACTGCGGCAAGAGAAGCTGCGCCAGATTGAGGCCTTGGGGCAGCAATCGTATCCTCATCGTTTTGAGGCCGACCAGACTGTGCCGGAAATCCTGGCCGCGTACGGCGAAAAAACTGCCGAACAACTGGAGAATCCGCGCGTGAACCTGCGAGTGGCCGGGCGCATTCTCTCTCTGCGTTTGCAGGGCAAGGCCGGGTTTGCCCATTTGCAACAGGGAGGCCAGCGGCTTCAGATTTATGTGAAGCTCGACTTTGTCGGGGAAAAAGGGTTTGCGCTGTACAAACTGCTCGATCTGGGCGACCACATTGGCGTGCGCGGCTATCTCTTTCGCACCCGGACGGGCGAGTTGACCATCCACGTGGAGGAGATCACCTTCCTGGCAAAAGACCTGCTGCCGCTCCCGGAAAAATGGCATGGCCTCACGGACGTGGAGCTGCGCTATCGCCAGCGGTATGTGGATCTGGTAATGAACCAGGATGTGCGTGCGGTATTTATCAAGCGGAGCAAAGTGGTGCAGGCCATCCGCCGCTTCCTGGATTCCCGGGGCTTCATTGAAGTTGAGACGCCCATGATGCAGCCGATTGCGGGCGGGGCGGTGGCTCGCCCTTTCACCACGCACCACAACGCGCTGGATATTGATCTTTACCTGCGAATCGCCCCGGAGCTTTACCTGAAGCGCCTGGTGGTCGGCGGACTGGAGCGGGTGTACGAGATCAACCGCAATTTTCGCAATGAGGGCATCTCCACCCAGCACAACCCCGAGTTCACCATGCTGGAGTTCTACCAGGCCTATGCCGACTACCGCGACATGATGACGCTTACGGAGCAGATGCTGGCCCAGGTAGCCACGGATGTAAACGGCACAACCAAGACCAGCTTCAACGGCCATGAGATTGACTTTGCCAACTGGCAGAGGCTGTCCATGCGGGAGGCCATCATCCGTTACTGGCCAGAGGCGGCAACGCCCAAACCGGAGATGAGTGACTTTGTTTCGCATGAGTCCGTTGAGCGGTTGGTCAAGCGCCTGAATGCGCACCATTCACCGCACATGCCCTATGATCCGAAAGAGCCGGCGGGCAAGACCATTGCGGCGATGTTTGAAGCGGTGGCGGAGGAGCACCTGATCCAGCCGACAATTCTGTATGACTTTCCGGTAGCCATCTCTCCCTTGTCGAAGAACAAGCAGGACGAACCCGACTGGGTGGAGCGTTTTGAGATCTTCGTGGGCGGCCTGGAGATCGGCAATGCCTTCAGCGAGCTGAATGATCCGGAAGAGCAACGACGGCGCTTTGAGCAGCAGTTGAAAGAACGCGAGCGCGGCGATGAAGAAGCGCACGTAATGGACGAGGACTACATCCGCGCACTCTCTTACGGCCTGCCTCCTACCGGGGGCGAGGGTGTAGGCATTGATCGGCTGACCATGCTGTTGACCGATTCACGGTCGATCCGCGACGTGATCTTGTTCCCATTGCTGAGACCACAGGCACCTCAGGAAGAATCGGGAGATCGGGAGATCGGGTGATCGGGGGATCGGGGGATCGGGCTTGGAGCATCAGCATAAATCCGCGCTCATCCGCGCAAATCCACGGTAGGTTGTTTCGTCCGAAGCTCAAATTACAAATTTCAAATTTCAAGTATTTCAAGTTACAAATTACAAATTCTTTCCCCATGTCTTTTGATTTCGATTTTGAAAAGCGACGGCAGCTTGGCTACAAGCTTATTGATCGCGTGAACGAATACTTTTCCAGTCTTCCCGATCGTCCCGTCCAGCTTCCCTTGGATCAACGTGCTTTTGGCGACCTTGGCGAAGATCTTCCTGAGATTGGCGAGGATGCCGTCGCCGTGCTGGAAGAAGCCTGCGCGGAGCTGATCGAGCAGGGATTTCACGTTCCCAGCGCCAACTACTTCGGCCTGATGAATCCAACGCCAACGTACATGGCGGTCCTGGCGGAGATGCTGGTGGCTGCCTTGAATCCGCAGCTTGCTTCGCTGGCCCGCTCGCAACTGGCCGCCAGGATAGAAAAAGAGACGGTCCGATGGATTGGTGAGCGCGTTGGCTGGGACCGTCCCTTTGACGGCACCTTCACCAGCGGCGGCAATGAGGCCAACTTCAGCGCTATGGCGATGGCCCTGGCGCACCGCTTTCCCGATGCCGTCGAGCATGGAATTGCCTCGACCGGGGAGCGCCCGGTGCTGTACACATCCTCTGAAGCGCATCACTCCCTGGATAAATCCGCCGGACTGCTGGGGCTTGGCCGCCGGGCGCTGCGGCGAATTGCAGTTACTCCTCATAATATTCAGCTTGACCCGGTCCGGCTGGAGGCTCAGATTGTTGAGGACAAAGCACAGGGATTTTTCCCATTCTGCGTAGTCGCAACCGCCGGCACTACTAACTCCGGTACCATCGACGACCTGGGGGCGCTGGCCCAGATATGCCGGAGACATGATCTATGGCTGCACGTGGACGGCGCTTACGGAGCCGCGGCGATATTTTCCGATCAGCACCGCAACCTGGTGCAGGGCATCGAACTAGCGGACTCCATCACGCTTGATCCTCATAAGTGGCTGGCCATGCCTTTCTCTTCAGGGGTCATACTGACGTCACGCCCTGAAATCCTGGAGCAGACCTTTGCCGTGAACACGCCCTACATGCCGCGGGCCGGCGCCGCCACACCCTTGGACAACTTCAAAGTCAGCACTCAGTGGTCGCGCCGCATGAACTCCCTGAAAATGTGGCTGACTCTTCGCGTGCATGGCCGTCGAGCCTATGAAGAACTGATCCATCGGCAACTCCAACTGGCTGGCAGATTTGCACAGTGGGTGCAGAGTTCAGAACATTTTGAGCTGGCTGTGCCCCAGATACTCCCCATCATTAACCTGCGGGTGAAGCTGCCGGGCGCTCAGGAAGAACAGGTCCGCGCGGCGAATGAAGCAGTGGTCCACGAGATCACGCGTGATGGACAACGCTGGCTCTCCACGACTCTTGTAAACGGGAGATCCGTCATTCGCGTAATGGTCATCAGCTATCTGACCGAGGAGCGGCACCTGGAAGACCTGAAAAAAGTGCTGATCGCGGCCAAGCAGCGTTATGGCATCTCCGAGAAATAGTGAACTGGGCGAGACAAGTTCCAAAAATGCCCAAAGATTGCCGCTACACCCGCTACGCCGCTACATTTCCTCTTCAGTTTTTCCGAGAAGTTATTTGTATACAGTTACTTGCGCCGGTCGATCAGGTCCAGAAAAAGTCACTTATTTTACCCGCTACAGCCCGCTACAAGCCGCTACATTTTCATTTCCGCATTCCATACCGGCACATTTTGAACAGCTTCGTTGAAAACATTGGGGTTATTCCTTTTGATGACGCCTTGAGGCTGATTTCTGACGCCCTGAACTCTGTTTATGACGGCCTGACGCTTGGGCATGACGACCTGAAGTAGTCAACCTCTAGACCGTCCTGGAAACGTATCCGTAGACGCGGACGTGGTGACGAGTTTCGAGCGCCTCCCCAGAAATCGGGGCAAACGCCGCAACGCTGCGCAACTGATTGAGAATTCAGGAGTTGATTGTCGCGGCGCTGGTTTCAAAGGCTGAGCCTTTCCAGAACAGACGGTTTATATAGCCCTTCGGAGCTTGGTGCGTAGGACAGTTCGGTTCTCGCGTACCTTAAGTGCAGCGGAGCAGTTTCCTTCCAGGACAGGCTCTTCGCTGCCGCTCAGGATGACACTGATTTTCTTAGTGCATCCATTATCCTCGCCCCGAGTTGCAGGTCCACTTTAATCGGACTTCAACAGCGCTGCAACATTTGGGGGTGAATTCCCGGTGGGCGGTGTAGCCGGCAGTTATTGAAGCCCGATTGATAAACGATATGCGGCTGCTTGAGCCGATAAACTTGAGCCGATAAATACGTTACACTCTAAGCGATTTTATGAAGCGACTTGTTTTCACGTTTTGCTTTGCCATTTGGCTGCCAGCAGCAGCCCAGCCGCCCAGGCACTTGCGGGTTGATGGCGCCCGCATCATGCAACACTTGCAAGCTCTATCGGAATTCGGCAAGAATCCGCAGGGTGGAGTCAGCCGCGTGGCCTACAGCGAGGCGGACCGCCAAGGCCGCGAATATGCCGTGCGGCTGATGCGCGAGGCGCAGCTCGATGTACACATTGATGCCGCCGGAAATATTGTTGGTACGCGTGCGGGCAGCGATCCTTCGCTCAAGCCGCTGCTGATCGGC
>DATMMY010000349.1:0-5089 GCA_035569515.1 Candidatus Solibacter sp.
TCAGGCGCAATGAGAAGAGATTCTCCGAGGCGTAAAACACCATCAGCCGTGGTTTGGCGAGAAGCGACAAGCTGGCAAGATTTCCGCCAATGAGCAGATTCCGCAAAGCGATGGCATATGTTGGGGCGTCCCTAAAGAGTCCGCACCGTAGGCGAGTCCACGTCATAAAATTGCAGCCAAGTGATTAGCCAACAGTTTGAAGATGACGAGCAGCAAGGGAATTGCGAAGAACAGCACGAAGTTGCGTTCCTTTGGTGTCACGCGCCAGATGGGCGGCATCAGTAGCATCACGATTAAAAAGGGCAGCGCAAACCAAGCGGTCATAGCGTAGGGATTCATGCCCGACCCTCTAATTGCGCGAGAGTCTAATCCCTGGTAACTAGCATTCCGGCAAGCGGGGTTCCATACGAGGAATACTTGAGGCGTCCTTAAATGCAGTCAAAAGTTTTTTGGCAGACGGAGAACGCGGGGTCACCCTACGTGTCGCGAAACGACTGGTAGTGGGCGGCTCCAATTACGCGCTGGAACCTTCGGGTTCACAGAATCTCTACGCGGCCAATGGCGTTCGGAATTTTTTCCTGCTGCCAAAAAAATGGCACCGCAAGCTCTGTTTCTGAATACACGCATGACCGCGTGTATTCGGCCTTCCTGCGAGTGAATCCAACCCGCTTCATGTACATTGAGTCCGCGTACGTTCATAGCCTGAAGTTCAACCAGGACGCTGCCACGTTAACGGTGGGATTTGATCTCCGAGCATTGTTCGGCGGCAGGCGCTAGAGCTTACTTAGGTTTAGGTGTCTTAGGATTGGGCTCGAACTGGTAGCCGAGGCCGCGGACGGTCAATAGGTGGCGCGGCTTAGATGGTTGCGGTTCAATGTAGCGGCGGAGGCGCACGATGAAGTTGTCGATGGCGCGCGTATCCGTGTCTTCGTGGAGATTCCACACGTCTTGCAGGATAGCTTTGCGCGAAACGGGTCGGCCGCTATTGCGTATGAGGTAGCGCAGAAGCTCTGCTTCCATGAGTGTGAGCTGGAACACCTGGCCACTGCCGCGCAGCTGAAGGTTGGCGAAATCCACGGTCCGATCATCGAAATGGAAAACGTCTGTAGATTCCTGTTTCGGGATTGGTTCGGGCTTAGCGGTGCTGATGTTGCGCAACCAATTTTTGCGGCGCAACAGGCTTTCAACTCTGGCTAACAGGATCGCCAAGTCAAATGGCTTGGCCAGGTAGTCGTCAGCGCCTGACTCGAAGCCCTGAAGCACATCCTGCGGGCGGGTTCGCGCAGTCAGCATCAGCAGGGGAATGTAATTCTGAGCCGTGCGGAGCTCCCTGGCGACTGCAAAGCCATCTTTTCCGGGCAGCATGACGTCCAGTATCAAAGCATCGAACGCTTCGTTGTCTTTCAAAAGGAGCGCTAAGGCTTCTTCTCCTTTGTCGGTGACGTGCACGGAATGGCCCTCCGCCTCGAGGTTGAAGCGAAGGCCCTGCGCCAGGTGTGCTTCGTCTTCAACCACCAAAAGGCGGCTCATGCGCGATACACCCGCGGGAGGCGAATGGTAAAGGTGCTGCCCAATCCTTCTCCCTGGCTTTCCGCATAGGCATCGCCCCCATAGCGGCGCACAACGGAGCGGACGATGAAAAGTCCCAGGCCCGTACCTTTCACCTTTCCGGCGGCGGAACTCTGGATTCGATAGAAGCGATTGAAGATGCGCTTGAGTTCGACGCGTGGGATGCCGATGCCCTGATCGCGTACACTGAAAAGGATGCTGTCGATGTCCGGTGTGCGCAGATCCACGACGATATCTTTGTTGTCTCCAGAATATTTGATGGCGTTATCGAGAAGGTTGAAGACCGCGGTGTGCAATTCTTCAGGATTGCCCATAACAATCAGGTCCTTCGGCGGCTCCGTGCTAAAACGAAGGGCTCCCGGCTTAAGATTGTGGCGCAGACGGGCGAGTTCCAGGGTGTTGCGGGCCACTTCGCCAAAGTCCACCTCTTGCCAATTCCGCCGCCGGTGGGCATGGCGCGCTTCGCCCGCTTTCAGAACCTGTTCGACCGTCCCGAGAAGGCGGTCCGAGTCTTCGAGCATGATGCGGTAAAAATCGCGGCGCTTTGCCTCGTCGAGTGGACGACTCTGGAGCGTCTCGAGGTACAAGCGTATGGAAGTTATCGGGGTCTTCAGTTCGTGGGTCACGGCATTCAGGAAGCTGTCTTGCCGTTCATTCCGACGGATTTCGCGCACGATGAAAATAGTGTTGACGACCAAGCCGGCAATAATCACCCCGAAGAAGATAATGCCCAAAACCAGCGGTACAACTTGCCGCCAGTGAAACACGATCCAGGTGATGTTGAGGAAAACCGCCACACCAACCAGACAAGCGCCCAGGGTGATAAAGAAAGCGATGGCTTTCGTACGGCTGGTAATGCGCATCGCCGCTAGTTTAATTCATCGGCGCGACTGTCGCACTAGATGACGGGGTTGGGACTCAGTCCCCGGCAGTGGGAACCAGGGCTTCTTCCTCGACAAGCGGCTCGGGTGCTATGGCGGATGGTTCGACGGGTTCAGCGGGCGCGGAGGCCGGTTGTAGCTTCGGCAGCTTGATATCCCATGCCAAGCCGAGCGCCCTCAGCGCCGAGATTCCGTACCAGTTCACATCAATTTCGTACCATGTAAGGCCATGCCTGGCCGCTTGCGGTGCGGCGTGGTGATTGTTATGCCAGCCTTCACCAAAAGTCAGGATTGCGACCCAGAAACTGTTCGTCGAAGTGTCGCCAGTAATGAACCGACGCGAACCCCACATGTGGGTCGCGGAGTTGACCAGCCAAGTCGCGTGCAGTCCGACGACTGTTCGCAGAAAGACGCCCCACATGACGCATGACAGGCCGCCGATGGCGTAGAGAAGAACGCCGAGTCCCACTAGCGGGACCCAGTGGTACTTGCTGATCCACATATAGAATTTTTGTTTCCGGAGGTCTGGAACATAGGGCAGCAACTCGGCAGTATTCTGGTGCATGGCCTTGCCGGTGATGATCCAACCCATATGTGCCCACAAACCACCATCATTGGGGGAATGGGGGTCGCCCTCTTTGTCCGTGTTCTGGTGATGAATGCGATGCGTCGCTACCCACGCGATGGGGCCGCCTTCGAGCGCCATGGTCCCGCAGATTGCCATCCAGTACTCCAGCAACCGCGGCGTTTTGTACCCACGGTGGGTCAACAGCCGGTGATAGCACATGCCGATTCCCATGCTTCCAGTCAGCCACCACAGAAAAACCGCAATGCCGAGATTTTTCCAGCTAAACATGAAGAGCGCGGCAACGGCGCCGACATGGAAAGCCAGCATGAAAAACGTGGTGGTCCAATTTAGAGGCTGCTGAAACGTTCGGTCCGTTTGAAAAATGCTCATAGTTTCCCGGTGTCCTCACAACACACTCAGTCACATCTGATGCCAACCGTAGCACGAGCGGCAGCGCTGGTTTGTAATACTTGTGTAATGGTTGTTCAGCGTGCGCGCAGTTCGCTAAGAGGAAGGAAAATCGAACCCTCGAGCCGAGCAATCTAACATTTTTGTTACTATCTATTCCGGAGATAAAAACGATGACGCAGCCAACGATCAGATTTCTCTGGCTAGATAGGAAGGCCAACCAGGCGTATCGCTGACCTTGACTTCGGGAACCTTTTTGGTTGTACCGAGGAATCACGAAAGGACGTTAGGTTTCGCCCTATTCAAAATACAAAGAAAATGGTATGTCAATCTAAGGTGCTACCTAATATCAATAATTTGCGAGAGATAAGGGCCCCTCGGTTCGAATGAATTTCCTAATGAGGTGACTACCCTGCGTATCCTGGTTGCTGACGATCACGACATTATTCGGCGCGGATTAAAGCAATTGCTGACTGCGCATCATGGCTGGGATGTCGTCGCCGAGGCCAAGACTGGGCGCGAAGCCGTGACTCTGGCTGAGCAGCTAAAACCGGACGTCGTAGTGATGGACATCAGCATGCCAGAGCTAAACGGCCTCGAGGCCGCCCGGCGTATCCGCAAAAGCCTTCCCAAAACGGAAATCGTTATTCTGACTCTGCACTTTTCCGATCAGCTCGTCCGCGATATCGTCGAGGCTGGCGTGCGAGCCTACATTATGAAGTCGGATGCCGACCGCGACCTGGTGGCTGCGGTTGAAGCGCTCGGCAATCATCGTTCTTTCTTCACTTCGCGTGCTGCGGACATGCTGCTCGACGGGTTTTGCAAGCAAAATACGGTCCCCGACCATATGGCTATCCTTCGCAGCAGACTCACCTCTCGAGAGCGCGAAATCGTGCAGTTGCTTGCGGAAGGGAAGAGCAGCAAGGAAGTAGCCGTGGCTCTTGGGATTAGTGTAAAAACCGCGGAAACGCACCGCGCCAACATCATGCGTAAGCTTGAACTGCACTCCGTTAGTGAACTCGTGCGGTACGCCGTCAGAAACCAAATCATCGAGGCCTGATGAATGGTTTTTGCGAGGCCGGCGCTAGCTGTATCTCGGGCTAAACGACCTGGAAGCGACGCGCATCATTCGCAATATTCTGCCGGACACAAAGATTCTGCTGCTTACATTGCATTCTTCCACAGAGTTGGTCCGCAGCGCTTCCCGCGCAGGGGCGCGTGGTTACGTCTTGAAGTCCGATGCCGAGCACGAGTTGGTGCGAGCGTTGAACGTCCTCGCCGGTGACGGCACTTATGTCAGTCCAGGTGTCGATCAGAGCCCAGCCCTCAAGGCAATCATCGAAGAGTCGCACGCGCCGAATTGAGCTTGCTGATCCGGCCTTTTGCGGTGTACCCGTCTTCGGAAGCCGTCCTACAGCGCATTCCCTATAGCTTGATGCCTTGCGCAGCGACAACATTTCTCAGGGAGGGCGACCTCAGTGAACAACGGACGCGGGACTATTACGTTTCTGGCGGGACTGGGCATCGGCATTGGCTTAGCCCTGCTTTTTGCACCTCTTTCCGGCGAGGAAACTCGCGAGTGGTTGATCGATAATGCCGAAAGCAAAATGAAGCGGCTCCGCCGCCAAGGGCGCCGTTGGGTCTATCAGGTGCAGGACGTCCT
>DATMMY010000350.1:0-9100 GCA_035569515.1 Candidatus Solibacter sp.
TCCGGACAGGTAGCGCGGACTTGCAGTTGGCGTCCATTGGAAAATTTGCTTTCCAACAGCTCGGGCAACCCAACGATTTCATAGATTTCATCGCCGTTGAGCCCATGGGTTTCAGCATCCTCCTCAGAGAGGTATTGCAGCGGTAGAATACCCATGCCCACCAGATTGGAACGGTGAATACGCTCGTAGCTCTCGGCAATTACCGCACGCACGCCCAGCAGATTGGGGCCTTTGGCGGCCCAGTCGCGCGAGGAACCCGATCCGTATTCCTTGCCGGCAAGGACAATCAGCGGCACGCCTTCAGCACGATATTTCTCTGAGGCATCAAAGATCGACATGACCTCGCCACTGGGAAAGTGTTTGGTAACGCCTCCCTCGGCGTCCGGCACCAGCCGATTGCGCAGCCGGACGTTGGCAAAAGTTCCACGCACCATGACTTCGTGATTGCCGCGCCGTGAACCATAAGAGTTGAAATCCTTAGGCTGCACGCCGCGCTCTTGCAGATATTTGCCCGCGGGACTGGCGGTCTTGATGGAGCCGGCCGGGGAAATATGGTCGGTGGTCACGCTATGGCCCAGCTTGGCCAGCACACGGGCGCCCTTGATGTCTTTGACCGGCGAGGGCTTGGCCGGCATGTCATCAAAGTAAGGAGCACGCTTGATGTAAGTGGAATCCGCCTCCCATTGATAGGTCTCGCCCTGTGGCACCTTCAGGCGCTTCCACTCGTCGTCCCCGTCAAAGATGGTGGAATAATTGGAGGTGAACATGGTGGAATCAATGGCGCTTGCTACCGCGTCCTGCACCTCTTTTTGCGTGGGCCAGATGTCGCGCAGATAGACCGGCTGGCCATCTTTGCCCTTGCCCAGCGGATCGTTGACGATGTTTACGTCGATGCGTCCAGCCAGCGCGTAGGCCACTACCAGCGGCGGCGACATCAGGTAGTTTGCCCGCACCTCAGAGTTAATGCGACCTTCAAAGTTACGGTTGCCGGAGAGCACTGAAGCCACGACCAGCTCTTTTTCAGCGACCGCGTAAGAAACATCCGCAGGCAGCGGCCCGGAGTTGCCAATGCAGGTAGTGCATCCGTAGCCCACAATATGGAAGCCCAGATTTTCGAGGTAAGGAATCAGTCCGGCCTTGCGGTAATACTCGGTAACGACGCGCGACCCCGGGGCCAGTGACGTCTTGACCCAGGGCTTGCGCTGTAATCCTCGCTCCACTGCTTTCTTAGCAAGCAGGCCCGCAGCCATCATTACGTAGGGATTGGAGGTGTTGGTGCAACTGGTGATGGCGGCAATCACCACCGATCCATCATGCAGGCGTTCGAAGATATCTTCCGAAACTTCGGTATCCGCAAGAGAGGAATCGGCCTCTTCCACGGCTACGGCAGCGGGGCTTCCACCTTCGCCCTCAAAACGGGCCACCTGTTTGGGGGCGGCCTTTCTGGGGTCTTTGCCGGAACGCGGCCCAATCAGCGTGGGCAAAGCCTGCTCAAACGATTCTTTGGCCTTGGAGAGCGGAACGCGGTCCTGAGGACGCCGGGGGCCAGCCACACTCGGCTCAACGGTGCGGAGATCGAGTTCCACCACTTCAGAGTACTCGGCTTCTTCCGTCTTAGCGGTATGGAAGAGCCCCTGTTCCTTGCAATAGGCTTCCACCAGCGCAATGTGCTGTTCGGTACGGCCGGTCATGCGCAGATACTGCAAGGTAACGTCATCGACCGGGAAGATGCCGCAGGTAGCTCCGTATTCCGGCGCCATATTGGCGATGGTCGCCCGGTCAGCCAGCGACAGCGCAGGAAGCCCAGGCCCGAAGAACTCCACAAATTTCCCTACTACGCCGGTCTTGCGCAGCATCTCGGTCACGGTGAGCACTAAGTCGGTGGCGGTGGAGCCTTCCGGCAAGTCTCCCGTAAGTTTGAAACCAACCACCTGAGGCAGCAGCATGGAGACCGGCTGGCCCAGCATGGCCGCCTCCGCCTCAATTCCGCCCACGCCCCAGCCCAGAACGCCCAGGCCGTTGATCATGGTGGTGTGGGAATCGGTACCCACCAGGGTGTCCGGATAAGCCAGAGTGCTGCCATTTTTCTGCTCGGAGAACACCACCCGCGCCAGGTACTCAAGATTGACCTGATGGACGATGCCCATGTCCGGCGGCACTGCCTTAAAATTGCGGAATGCCGATTGGCCCCAGCGCAGGAACGCATAACGCTCCCGGTTGCGCTGAAATTCCAGCAGCGCATTGGTATGGAAGGCGTTCTTGGTGGCGAACTCGTCCACCTGCACAGAGTGGTCAATCACCAGCTCTGCCGGCTGAAGCGGATTGATCAATGTGGGATCGCCCCCCATTTTCCTCATGGCATCGCGCATGGCGGCCAGATCCACCACGGCGGGAACGCCGGTGAAGTCCTGCATCAGCACGCGCGCCGGCGTGAAGGCAATTTCCTTGGAGGGAATGGCATGGGGCTTCCATTCCGCCAGAAAGCGGATGTCATCGGCGGTCACGCTGCGGCCGTTTTCCGTGCGTAAGAGATTTTCAAGAAGGACCCTCAACGAGTACGGAAGGTGGTGTGTAGAGCAGATGTCTTTGTCGAGCGCGTCAAGGCGGTAGATCTCGAAGTCCTGACCACCAGCACGTAATTTGGAGCGGCTGCCGAAAGTGTTCATCAAGTTCACCTTACTTAATTAGATTGCGGTGCGCTGGACTTGGGTTCCAGTCTAAAAGAACTCCCCGAAAGAACGGTGCCCACGGATGCCTCCAAGAACCGCCCTTAAAGCTGGCATACGGTAGTTCGCGTTTAGAACTCACCACCGAAGACGTGGTACAGCAGGGCAAGATTCAAGGCGATGATGACGCCTGCAACCGCATACGCCAGAGCATTCGTACGGCGATTGTTGGCCAGGTCACCCATGACTGACTCGCGTCGAGTCAGAATGATCAGCGGGACCAAAGCAAACGGAAGCGTGAAACTCAGCGCAACCTGAGATAGTATCAAAATTTTCAAGGGATCGAATTTCAGGCCGATGACCACCAGGGCTGGAACCACGGTTATCAGGCGGCGTAAGAAGATGCTGAACTTGATGTCCAGAAATCCCTCAATGATCACCTGGCCCGCCATGGTCCCCACGGTGGAAGAAGACAGCCCGGAAAACAGCAGGGCTAGGGCAAACGCCGTGGCTGAAAGAGAGCCGAGCAGAGGCTTCAGCGTGAGGTGGGCCTGCTCGATAAGCCCTCCCAGCAAATGCGGTTGATGAATCGTGGCAATACTGTCTCCCCCCGTAAAGAAAGCTGCAGCGGTCATCACGATCATGGCCGAGTTGATCAGCCAGGCCCCGTTCATGGCCGCCAGCACATCAATCAACTCATAGTGCAGGTGGCGAAACTTCTGCAGCAACTGACCGGTTGGGCAATGAAACGAATCCTCTTTGGCGCGGGCCTGCACCAGGGCGGAATGCAGGTAGATCACATGCGGCATCACGGTGGCGCCCAGCATTCCCACAGCCAGGTAGATCATCTTGGAGTTAATCTCCGGCACAACCACGTGATAGGCCACGCTGCCCCAATTGGGGCGGACCAGGAAAATCTCAATGGCGTAGCAGCCGGCTATGGCAAAAACAAAAACCATGATGAGCTGCTCCAAGCGCCGAAATCCGTACAGTTCCACGGCCAGCATCAGAAATACCAGGACAGCGGTAATCAGCGCTGCAATAAAAAGATTGATGCCGAAGAGCAGGTAAAACCCCAGGGCAGCGCCCAGGAATTCGGCCAGGTCGGTGGCAACGGCGGAGAGCTCGGCGGCAATCCATAAACCAAAATTCACGGGCCTGGGAAAGTGCGTCCGGCAATTCTGTGGCAGTGTTCGACCGGTAGCGATGCCCAGCTTGGCCGCGAGGTATTGCACCAGGATGGCCATGGCGTTGGACCACAGCAAGACCCACAACAACGAGTACCCGAACTGCGTGCCGCCTTCAATGTTGGTGGCAAAGTTGCCAGGATCAATATAGGCCACACTGGCCACAAAGGCCGGCCCAAAGTATCGCCACATCTCCCGCCTTTTCAACGCAGGCAGAGTCTTGATCCGAATCCGGAAACTCGGCGATGTTTGAGAAGCCGGCGGGGAAGACATGGCTAATAGGACAGTATAAGGCCATCTCTTCTCAGCACAGCCCAGCCGAGCGGAGCGAGGGAAGCCCTGGCGCCGCCGCTAAATAAGGGGCACCAGACACAGCTAAACTATGCTGCGGATTTCGCAGATGTGCGGACAGTGGTTGTTGCGAGGGAAACCGGCTATCATTTCGGGGCATTCCACAAAAGCATTTTTTCAAAGGCATCTTTAAGGAAGCACAATGAAACCAAAGAAAGCATCTGCCACAACACCAACGACATTCAAATTTGATCTTGCCGGGGCTGCACCGTCCATCAGTGAGCATGGAAATACAATTCGTGAAGCGAACCAGAACGACTTCCCTGTACTGGCCGGGAATGGAGTTGCATTTTTCATGATTGACATGAAACCGGGTGCGCTTCGAGTTCCTCACTGGCATCCGAACGCGTGGGAACTCGATTACTGCCTGCAGGGCGAAGCAGAATTTTGGATCGTGGGACCGGACAACACCAGAAAGATCGTGAAACAAGTCGTGCGTATTAAGCCGGGGCAATTGTTCTTCATCCCGCAAGGATGGTTTCACGCCATCAAGAACGTAAGCAGCACCGACCTGAAACTTCTGCTTACGTTTAATAACGGCCTGCCCACCGACATCGGAATTCCCGTCGGCCTCAACGCAATAGGAAATGATGTGTTCGCGCAAACTTTCGAGGTATCGCCGGACGTTTTTAACAATTTCAACGAAACCAACAAATTCTTCGCACCTGCTCCAGATATGAAGTTGACCAAATCCACCAGGAGAAAAGCCTAGCGATTGCTTTAATATCTCCGATTTCGGTCGCGTTATCCACAGGCATTCACAGGCGCAATCCTGCTTAAGTGGCTTACAATTTTGCAGTGCTACCCAAGCAAGAGACCGACGACAGGAAACCTGAGACAACTCCGGTCTTAGATGTTCATCCTGAGGAGAGGGCCCAAGTTGCAAAGTTTATCGCCAACGGAGACTCAAGTTCGGCGGTTGAAGCTGCCAAGAAGATCCATAAGCGATACAAGAACGCCGCCTCTGAAGCTCTCCTGATGGACGCTTATATTGCCCGGATTCCAGCGCTGATCGACCGAAACCTGGAAGTGGAAGCGCGGAATCTCATGGAGCATGTCTGGGAGCGCTACCCTGCCTCGCGGGAGCGATTAAAAGAGATCAGGCCGCTATTTTCGGTGCGCAAAGGTGAACTGGACGCGCTCTTGCAGCCGCTGAACGATCCCTCGCTCTCTGAAGAGAAGCGTGCAGCGATCCACAAGGTTATCGCTTCCCAGGTTGCCGATCCGGGCACGCTGGCCCGGTGCAACGCCCTTCCTGCTGAACATCCTTTGCGAAAGACGGCCGCAGCCCTGGCAGCGGCGCTGGAGGCGGTAACCAGCGGGCCGGTTGATGATCAAGCCCTCATTTTTCCCGAGATCTCCCGCCATAGCCCTTTCGCGTCCTGGAAGATGCTGCTACGGGCGATTGCCGCGTTCTACCGGAAGGACGATGAGCTTTGCCAAAGGTGTCTGGCAGCCATCGATCCCCATTCGGCGCCAGCCCGCCTGATACCGGCATTACGGGCCATGATAGGCCAAAAACAAACGCTCACGCCGGCCTCGGAGTTTCTCTTGAAACAGGCTGGAGGCACCTTTGAGGCGTTGCGACCCAAGCTGATAAAACTGGACCAGCTACTGGAAAAAAAGAACCTGGGGCCGGCGGTTCGGGAGATACGCGACGTGCTAAGCGTATGCCAGCAAAACTGTCCTGGCATAATTGAGCGCCTTAAACAACATATCGGAGTGCGCGCACTGCTGTCGGGATTGAGATACGACCGGGTGGAATCGGCCCTGCAAGGCCATATTGTCCTGAGGGACGCTTATTTCTGGCGATTGATGGCGCGCTCATTTGAAGACCCCAGCCTGCCTCGCGGAGCCCTGCTGGTGGCCTGCAGCGCCTGGGAAGAATTCCGTAGACACGCCATACGGGAGGCATGGTTCCCCGCGCAAGGCCCGGAGGTCGCCACTCTGTGCCTGCACATGGCCGACTTATTGAACAGTTTGCAAATGGAGGAGTACGAGCCGATTCGGCGGCAGTTTTTCCTGGCCTTTGATGGTCACGCTCATTATTACAAGGATCAGCCCGCTGAGATTCGAGCTGTCATGTTGCCCAGGGGCAAGATTGACTTCTATTTTATAGACCCGCAGAAGTTGCTGGAGCGGGCGTGCCAGGCCGATCCCTGCGTGGAGAATTTTCAGCGATGGTTCGATTGGACCAGCCGTAATTATCCGGCCCTCACCGAATTTGTGGCAGGCCGGTGGCGCGTAGCATTCCCTAAAGACGTCAGGCCACTGCTGCATTTAATGGAGTCGGCGGAAAAGACCAATGCTTTGAAAAAAGCCTTCGGCTTCATGGAGCAGGCCGAGCAGCTTGATGGGCTTAACCCCCAGGTGCGGAAGGCGCGTCTCCGCCTGCTGGTGTCCATTGCTGTCCGCCACTTCCAGAATAAGAAAGCCCGCCTTTCTGAATTGGACTTGCAGGCAATCGAATCGCTGCCGCAAGCTCAACAGGGCGATCGCAGGGCATTTGTGGCGGCATTACGTTGGGTCTCCTCAATGTTATGGGGAACAGACGAAGAGCGAGTAGCCCGCACTGCCACTGTAACGCGGTTGCTGAATAGCGAAATAGCGGCCGAGATGGTGCTTACGGGAGTGGCGCGCGTCTGCAAGCTGCAAGTCAAACCAGTGGCCCCCAGCGCCTTGGCGCCCGATGCTAAATTAGCCGAAGGTATTGGCCGCGCCTGCGCTCTGGGCGATGACATGGGATTCAAATTCGAGATTCCCAGAGCACTTTCCGGTCGCCTGCTGCAAGAACTATCCGGAGAGGTTGCGCCCGATCTGCCTGGCTTGTCTGCTATTGGGGAAGCGGCGTTGCGCGCAGAAAACTTGCCATTGGCTTACGCGGTTGCAGGCGCGGGCTTGACCGCCAATTCCGCGGGCCACGCGAACTTCCTTTTCCTGCGTGCACGCTCCTTGCCACCCTGGGAGATACGGCGTCATGATGCCTGCCTGGGCGCAGCTTCGGAACTGGCCCGCCGCCAGCGCGATCATGGCCTGCTGGACAGGATCGGGCAATGGCGCGAAGAGGAACTGGATGGGATGGAGCCGCTCAGCGATGAAATAACAATGAGCACTGAACAGATCAACCGGGTGATCCAGCAAGAAAAGGAACAGCGCGGCTATCCCACCTCGAAGCCCCCCCAATACATAGACGATGATGCGGATGACGATTATTGTGACTGTCCGGCTTGCCGCAAGCATCGGGAGGGAAAGCCACGGGCCGGAATGCCACGAGGGATGCCACCGGGATTAGAAGTTCTCGAAGACCTACTGGACGAAATGGCGCAGCAATTCGGCCCGAAGCAGGTTGCTGCCGCAATCAAAGATGTTATGAATGACGACATTATTAATTTTGGGCCGGCAGGCAAAAAGAAAAAGAAAGGGCGTCAGGCCCGCGAGATGAGTAATGATGACACCCCGTTTTAAGGAGCGGTCATGACGCAGGAAGATCCGCGCGAGGTCCTGGGAATTGGGCCCGAGGCCGGCGACGAGGAGATTCGCGCTGCCTATCTGCGGAAGGTGAAGGAGTTCCCGCCAGACAGGGCGCCGCGTGATTTTGAGCGGGTACGAGATGCTTACGAGATGCTGCGCGACCCTCGACGGCGCACCCGCACCGTGCTTTTGGCGGCTAATCCCACGCAGCCTCTGGTTTCATTGCTGGAAGGCCAGGCTTCCGGTCGGACATTCATCGGACCTGCCCCTTGGCTGGCTGTGCTGCGGGAGAAGAAAACTTGATCAGCCGCGAGGATATTCTGCACCGATTCGAGCAGTGGCTCGACGCTACTCTTACTCCTGAAGGTCCTCCGCCGGGAATTCCGGCGGAGATTCTTACCGGAGAGGAAAATGGCCCCGCTGAAGGTACCGACTTGCACGCCATGTGGGCGGCCATGACCGCGCTAACCCAGGAAGTCAAACTCCAGGGCCGGGCCTTCAAGCAAATGAGCGAGACGCTGGTGCGCGAGACGGAACGCCGGAGCCGCAAAGAGGTGCTGGACGCGCTTCTGGAAATGCGGGAGCGGCTGCTTCGCGGCCTGGAGGCGGTGCGCGCCCGGGACAAACTACAACCAAGCTTTCTTGACCGTATCTTTCGCGCCCGTTGGCAAAAGATCCAGCGCTCACTGGATGTGGTTGAGGCTTTGGAACAGGGCCAGCAACTCGCCTTGCAGTCCTTGGACGATCTGCTGGGCCAATTTCTGGTCAGGCCAATCGAGTGTCAGGGAGAATTCTTCGATCCGAAGCGCATGAATGCCGTTGCAGTGGAAGAAACGGACGAGGTCACGGACGGAACGGTCCTGGCCGTATACCGGACAGGGTATGAATGGAACGGCGAGGTGTACCGTCCGGCGCAAGTAAGGGTGGCGCGGGCTCTCGCGGAGGGCAATGATGAGTGATCTGATAGTAGGCATTGACCTGGGAACCACAAATTCGGAGATTGCAGCGTATGTTGATGGCCGGGTGCGGGTCCTCGGGCCGGAAGACGGCAAGATGCTTCCCTCGTGCGTCGGCATCTCTCCCAATGGCGAACTGCTGGTGGGTGAGTCGGCCCGCAATCAACAACTGATCTACCCCGATCGTACGGTGCGCAGCGTCAAGCGCAAGATGGGCAGCATGGAGAGCGTAACGCTGGGAGAAAAGACATTTACTCCACAGGAAATCTCCGCTCTGGTGCTGCGCGAGTTGGCCGAGTGGGCTCGCCGTGAGCTGGGGGAGCCGGTGAAGCGGGCCGTAATCACCGTGCCGGCGTACTTCTCAGATGCGCAACGCAATGCCACACGGGAGGCGGGCATGATGGCAGGCCTGGAGGTGGCGCGCATTCTGAACGAGCCCACCGCAGCCAGCCTGGCCTATGGGTTTGGC
>DATMMY010000351.1:0-5347 GCA_035569515.1 Candidatus Solibacter sp.
TGCATAGTTTTCCATCTCCGCCGTCCATTTCAAGAACCGCATCAATTGTTTTCTCTCCCGGATCAGAAATCCCCAGAACTCTATGAATCCGATCTTGTCCATTTTCAGGCCGCTATAGGTTTCCATGCGCCAGCGGAGATACGGGCTGCGCCAGGGGGCAAGGTGATGCCCGCGAGTTGCGTTCCAGAAAAAACGGATCACACGGCGCATATTCTTTTACGAGTATACCCGGTTGACGTTCCTGAGGCGGGGTGCGAATGCTAGAATCTTGCGATGCCTGACGAGCCGAAACACGCCGCAGAAGACCATTATTATCGGGCGCTGGATCATTTCAGTGACAATCAATATGAACTGGCTGTCGAAGAATACAAGAAAGCCCTTGAACTCGATCCCGCTTTCGTCGATGCCATGCACGGCCTTACCCGCGTCTATCAGGACATGGGGCGGCTGGATGAGGCGATCACTGTCGCAAAGATGATTACGGCGCACGACCCTGAAGATATTTTGGGCCACACCAGCCTCTCCATCCTCTTCCAGAAAAAGGGAATGGTTCCGGAAGCCGAAGCCGAGGCCAACCAGGCCCGCATCTTGGGCTGGAAGCAGGAACTCAAAGGAAAAAAGTAGCGCCACTCGCCCTCGGTGTTAAGCCAGACCTCAACTAAACGGATGCGCCAGCCATTAACACTGAGACCTCACTGCCTTTCTGGGCTCCTGTCGCCTGCGAGGCTGAACCGCGATTCACGCAGATCTCAAGGAAGCCTGAGCTGCCTACGATGGCAAAGGCTTCGCCTTGCCCTCCCTCAACGTAGCTGGCTCGCAGCTTTGTAATTTCCGCCTTGCCCACGGTAATCTTGAATGGCCGCGCATTGGGCTGGAACAGTTCAGGCGTCTCTTTCACGGTGAAATTCGTTATCAGGTTGCCGAACTTATCTACTTTCAGGATCACGCCCTTCCATGCACTCGGCCCCGCTGCCTTGGGCTTGGGCGCGGCAAAGCGGACATAGTCGGTGATTTCCTCGCCAAATTTAGTAACCTCAACGCCTTTGCTCAAATAGCCTGCTATGACCGCAAAGATGTCTCTCCCGTGAAATGTTGGGCTCACCGGCTGGAGAAAGTAGTGACTGGCCGTGATATGGCGAACTGCGACCCGCTCCTCCCGTTCGTAAACCAAAGAAAGGACTCCGTTATCCGGGGCCAGGAAGAAGTGTTGTCCCGCGCTCACCAGAATCGGCCGCCT
Organism: Candidatus Solibacter sp.; assembly: GCA_035569515.1. Taxonomy (GTDB): domain Bacteria; phylum Acidobacteriota; class Terriglobia; order Terriglobales; family Acidobacteriaceae; genus Angelobacter. The sequence goes on from DATMMY010000351.1 coordinate 1,238, forward strand.
TGGGCCTCCAACACCCGGATCTACTATCACCATGTGGATCGTGTCCTTCGGAAAATAGCTGTAAGCCTGTGCAATGGCGAGGGCGCCATCCAGCACGTCAAAGGACTGCACTACATTGGTGATGTCTATGGTCAGGACAGAAGGATTGATATTGCAGATAACCCCTTTCATTACACCAACATAGTGCTCCACGAGCCCAAAGTCCGTGGTGAAAGTCACAATCCGCTGTGTGGACACATTTACCTCCGGGTGAAATTTAGCAGGAAACCAGCGCCAGATTTCGTTCTAAATCAAGCAGGGTGCACTCCATTGAATGAAAAATTTCTCATCTGATGCAATTTTCCATTTGAATGGGAAGGCCGGTTTGAAGTTCTGTCCCGTTTTGAAATAAATCTCTTAGTTCTTGTAACGGTTTGGCGCTTAAATTCACAACATATTGTAAATTAAGCGACTGTCATCGTGATTGGCGTGCACGCCGAGCTGGAAGCAGGAATTGGCTGGGTGGAGACAATCACTGAGTTATTGGCGTCCGCGATGTCGTTTCTTCCGGAGGCGGTCCTCTTAACGACGCCTCGGTTGGGTGTTGCCCACGTTGTTTTTGCCAATGAACATTTTCAGCAGCTGACTGGATATTCTATGCAGGAGATCATAGGTCGCGATCTGGAGTTCTTACGAGGACCGGAAACTGACGCATCAGCTTTCCAGGGCCTGTCCCAGGACACCTGCGGCGAAGGCATCCTTCCATACGAACTGCTTCTGCACAAGAAAGACGGAACGCCTTTCTGGGACCAGGTCAGAACCCGCGGACTGCGGTTCAACGATCATGATGTCTATTGCGTGCAAGTCCATTCCGATATCTCGCGGTTCAAAGAGGTAGAAAACCAGTTCTTAACCTCGCAAAAAAAGGAAGAGGCAAGCCGTCTGGTCAGTACCATGATCCACGACTTCAACAATCTGCTCACCGCGATCATGGTTTATGCCGGCTTGCTGACCTCCAAGGTGCAAAATGATTCGCAGCTCCAGAGTGATTCACAGCTACAATTCCAGCTTCAGCGATATACAGATGAGATCATGGCGTCGGCCCACCGCGCATCGGACCTGGTGGCCCAGATCCGAGCCTCGGAAATGATTGCACCCAAAAAACCAACCCTGTTGCTGGTGGAAGATGAAGAACTGGTGCGCAGCTCCGTGGATACGGCGCTTTCCATGCAGGGATACAAGGTATTGCCTGCCGCCAGCGCGGAAGAAGCCATGAGCATCTCGCAGAGCCACTCCGGTGAGATTCATCTCATGGTGACGGATTTACACATGCCGGGCATGAGCGGAATGGAACTAGCAAGGGAAATTCGCGCCGCGCGTCCTGGAACAAAAATCCTGTTTGTATCCGGATCCAGCGATAATTCGGTCTTGCAGGGGCTGGAGGCTGGGCGGGAAGATTTTTTCAGCAAGCCCTTCACTCCCTCGGCCCTGGCCCGGAAAATTGAAGCACTCCTGAATTGGCACTCGGACGAATGAACTCTTTCAAAATTGGAGAGCGGAAATCATGTCGACCTTAACGCAAGTCGTACCCGAAAGTGGAACTTATCTTCCCTCCCACTATTTGTCGCTGCTGATCGTCGATGACGAGCGCTGCATACGCGAGTCATGCAGAGAAGTGGCGGAAAACATGCGTTTCAAGGTTTTCACGGCGGAGAATGCCGTAGCGGCGGCGCGCCAACTGGAGGCCAATTCCATTGATGTAGTGTTGCTGGATATCAAGCTGCCTGGCCCGGACGGCCTGGAATTGCTGATGAAGATCAAGCAGCAGCAACCCGAGACCGTGGTAATCATGATCACCGGGCATGCCACAGTGGATTCCGTTCTGGCAGCCATGGAGAGCGGCGCTTACTCCTACCTGCGCAAGCCTTTCGACATTGATAAGCTCAAGGTGTTGCTGGATCGGGTGACCGAGCACCTGAGGTTCGCGCTCGAACACCGCATTACCCGGGAGCATCTCAAGCACAATCCCGGTTACGCGGGCATGGTGGGCCGCTCTCCGGAAATGGAGAAGCTATATCGGATAATCCCGAAAGTCGCTTTCAGTAAGCATCCGGTCCTGATTCAGGGTGAGAGTGGCACGGGAAAAGAGATGGCGGCGCGGGCCATTCACTTTACCGGACCCTTCCGCGACAAGCCTTTCATTCCGGTGGACTGCGGCTCCCTGTCGGCCTCTCTTATCGAGACCGAGCTGTTTGGGTATGTCAAAGGCGCTTTCGCCGGCGCGGTCAGGCCCAAGGAAGGATTGCTGTCAATCGCCGAAGGAGGCACAATTTTTCTGGACGAGATCGGCGAACTACCCGTCGACCTGCAGGCCAAGCTCCTGCGCGCTCTTCAGGAAAAAGAAATTCGCCCCGTGGGCAGCACTAAAGCGTCTGCTATCGACGTTCGTCTCATTGCCGCGACCAATCGCGACCTAGAAATTGCAATTCACCAGGGCAGTTTCCGGCGCGACCTTTACTCCAAGCTGAATGTGCTGTGCCTGCGGCTGCCTCCCTTACGGGAGCGGAAAGACGAACGCGAAAGAAAAAGAGATGATATCCGCCTGCTTGTGGAGCATTTTCTGGATCGTTTGACCTGGTCTACGGGCGTGCGGCGGACAGTGAGTCCTGAAGCGATGAAACTTCTCCTGGCCTATGATTGGCCCGGCAATGTGCGCGAGCTTGAGAATTGCCTGGAGCGGGCAGCAGCGTTGAGTTCAGGATCCATATTGAATGCCGGAGATCTGCCCACGCAGATTCAGGTTGCCGGCCTGCCATCACTGGCCGCATCCAACCGTCGAGGCAGAAATCAGATCGTGCCGCTGGCCCAACTGGAAAGGCAGGCGATTGTGAATGCCTTGACCCAGTTGAATGGCGACAAGATGACGACGGCTAAATTGCTGGGAATCGGCAAGACCACGCTCTACAGAAAGCTCAAAGAATTTGGGATCACTGACCACTGGGCCATGAGCGTAACGGAAGAGATGCCCCGAACCAGTTGAAGTATCTGAGCAATTGCCTCGATTAACTTCTTTGAAAAGTCCATTGCCGGGGCCGGCAATTCCACCCTAGCGAGACAACTCCATCCGGAGATGCTGCCTCTCACGCTATGACAGCTTGAATGCTGGCAGTGCTTAAGGTGACTCTATGCTTTGGACCATTTTCGCAATTCTCCTCATCCTTTGGCTCCTGGGATGGGGATTCCATGTAGCCGGCTCCTTGATCCATCTATTGCTCGTGATTGCCCTGGTCGTGCTAGTGCTTAACCTCATTACCGGCCGACGGACGATCTGAGATCTCCTACAACTCCGTTCTCAATCTGGACCGGTGCACGATTGCTCAGGTACGGCAGCCGGGCACCGTTTGTTTTTTCGATGGGTGGACACCGGCAACCTTGAGGACCTCTCACTTACCAAACTCAAGTTTTGAGAAGAAACAGGATCGGCAATAAGTTCCAGCAAGAAATTAAAGAATACCTTTGAGTAAGGTGGAAGAGGTGCTCCCAAGATTGCGGGCAATTTTATCCAGAGTGGTAATGGTGAGATTGACGTTGCCGCGCTCGACATCACCCATGTGGACGCGATTCAATCCACACAAATCGGCAAAAGCTTCCTGCGAGAGTCCTTTTTTTTCGCGGAGACCGCGAATCCTCTTACCCAGCTTCTGTTGCGCCTGTTGCATTCCTTTGGCTCTCTGGGTGCTATGTGGCATCAAATCCACATGTTATACCAGAACAGGCGGAGACTGCCGCGAAAATCCTATCTTGGGAATATGCGGATGCTACCTTGGCCCTTGTGGCTGCCACTCCGAGCGCAGCGCCGCAGGATCTTCTTCTTAGAAAACAGCATTCGCTTCTATTGAGTTCACTTAGCTTGAAACATCTCCCGCATTGCATCGCATCTTAACCGGTAAACAAATTGCATGTGCACGGGACACAGATTCGCTTGCGCGTTACTACACCCACAGGAGCAAGGCAATGACTAGCAAACGGACCAAATTACTGCTGACCTATCTCTTTACCATTGCGTTAGAAATTTCCCTGGCTGGGTGCGGCAGCGGTTTGATTGCGCACGTTAGCATCTCTCCCTCGCCC
>DATMMY010000352.1:0-13148 GCA_035569515.1 Candidatus Solibacter sp.
CGATCTTCGATTGTCAAATAACCTTTCCCACCAACTGCGCAAACGCTTTACCTACAGCGTTAGAGAGCCCGCACGTCAGTGTGGGGGAGACGTAAAGGCGATATCGAAGTCGCCAACTACGGCATCGGCACAGTCTTTGAAATAACGCGACGCCACTAATCCTGAAATGGCATGGATTATTCGATGCGCCGACTGATCTCTGTCCGTCGTCGCCGGCGACCTGGAATATCCGTCTGGATTTTCTGCGCCCTTCTTTGACGATGTGGTTTGGATGAATACTTGGTTCCTCTCCGAAAAGTGTAATTGTGTGATTGACAAAGAGCCTTTAGATTCTTGAAGTTGTGGATGATACTGATTTTTGTAGCGAACCGGCTTGTCGTTGTTCCTTTCTCGGAACTGAACGAACAACGGTGGGTGTGCGGGGTCAGGGCTTCGGTTCCTCGCTCTGGAACCGCGTAGTCGGAAGACTGTGATTCAAGCGCTTTGCCATTGCGAAACTTTAATTCCACTTTTGGGACAAGACAGGAATACATCTTTTAATCATGCGGGGCTCACCACAATAAGACTTCCCTAATTTGGAGCTATTATTCAATGCACAACTAATAAGTTTATTAAAATAAATTAATATACCATTAGTTTTTATCCAGAAAATAGACAAAGATTTGGTTAGTTCAGACTTTACCTGCAACCAATCTTACCCTAGTATGTTGCGTGCATTAGCCTATGCAGTGAAGAGGGCCGATGGCATTAAGAAAGGAGGAAAACTCATGAAAAAGTTTGTCGTTCGCCAAGTTGAGACTCTGAAGACCACAGCAAACTGTTATTGCTCTTGTGGTGCATAAGCAGACAACCATGTCGGGAAGCCGTCCCGGGACGGCTCCCGACACAATCCAGGTTAATCATGCAAAAATATAGCAAAGATTTAGTTCTCTCCGTTGTCCCATTTACAAGCCAGCAAGAGGAAAGCGAGGTTGTCATTGGGCATCCTCCGACGGGCGTTTTCTTAGCCATTCCTACCGAAGCATTTGCGATACTAAAACGGCTTGCTGACGGCATGAGCATTGGCGAGACGGGCGACTGGTTTCAACGGGAATATGGCGAAACGCCGGATCTCGACGATTTTCTAGGACTTCTTGAAGAGAAGGGATTCATCAGTACGACACCGTACGATGAGAGACCCGCAGGCGAGCAGGTATCGGCAGCAGGCGCAACGAAGCTCCGATATCATTTCAGTAGTTTCCCGGAACCGCTCGCGCATCTGCTATTTGGCTCAAAGGCTGTCGTTTTATATGGAATGCTGATTTGCACTTCTCTGGCTTGCATTGCCATGCAGCCATCAATATTGCCCCGTGCGCAAGATCTGTATTTTCCCGATCACCGCACCCTGAGTTGGACAATTGTCCTGATCGTGACCTATGCAACGCTCTTTATTCACGAAGCCAGTCATCTAGTTGCTGCCCGCTCTCTTGGCGTGAACTCTCGCTTGGGCATCGGACATCGCCTTTGGTTTCTTGTTGCAGAGACCGATTTGACGGGACTCTGGGCGGTTCCGAAAAACAAGAGATACCTGCCGTTAGTTGCCGGGATGCTCATCGATGCGGTTTCCGGAGCGTTTTTCCTCATGGTGCTTTTCGCGCACGCACAGGGATGGTTCGCGCTTTCAGTGTTGGTTAGCCGCATTATTCGAGCGATCCTCTTTATGTATCTCATGCGTATTGTCTGGCAATGTCTTTTCTATATTCGGACCGATCTCTATTACGTCATTGTAACCGTGTGGAACTGCAGGAACTTGATGGCGGACACCGAAGCTCTCCTGCGAAATCAGGTTGCGAAGTTCCTGCCTGTGTTTAAAAACGTCGATCAATCGGCAATTCCCGCTTCGGAGCGGCGGATCATCAGGCTCTATGCAGTTGTCTGGATCGTAGGCCGGATCATCGCTGTAGTGCTGTTGTTTACCGTAACGGTGCCCATCGGGTTGCGATACTTGCAGAACCTGCGCGGAGCCCTCCGCCTGGGGTATGCCGCCAATGCGGACAACTTCATAGACTCTCTCTTGTTAACGGCATACTTCTTCGTCCCACTTACTGCTGGAACCACGCTTTGGATCAAATCCCTGCTGCGTAAGCCAAAGGAGCTAATGTGACACAAGCGGCCAGTATCGATATGGCGGGCACTGATCGGTACCACTCTGTAAGGCTTATTGAATCGCACAGCGGAGCAGGGCGCGCGCGATGGATAGAATCAGCTCTCCGCGAAGCTGTCTCCCCAGGCGACCGCGCATTCTCGCTCTTATGTGACTTTGATCGCGGCGGGCCATGGGCGGGCGCGCGCCCACTATTCTTGGCTATTTTTCCAGAGATTGCTGAACGGAGACCCGACCTGGTAGAACGCCATTTGGTCGAGCTCATGTATGTATTACCTCACCTTCGGCGGCAGTACACGGTGAAGCACCGCAACCTGACCGACCTTGCGCCGCGCGAGGAGAAGTCCCGTTTCTTTGCCGCGGACCGGGCCTACCGCGTACTGCATGGGCTCATTGATCTGCTGGCGGAATGGAAAGCCTATTCGGAGCCAAACTATACCTGGATTATTGCGTGCGAAGCGTATGACCTTGGCGGCAGCATCTCGTGCCGGTTTTTCCGGGAACTTCATCGCCGGCTTGCGGTAACCCACAAAATTACTTTGTGGCTTGCGATTGAGAAATCCTCTGCAGACCGCATAGGCAGGGCGTTCGCCGATCACTGCAGTATTCGCAGCATGTCCCTGGATCTGCCGGCAGAGGCCCCCGTTCACACGGATTGCGCCTTGGCGGCGCAACGCGCGGCAGAAATAGAAACTCTCGCAGACGGCGACCGCATTGAAATTCAGCTGAGACTGCCCGAACTGATCGAGTTATGGTTGAAGGCCGGCCGGCCCGACAAAGTACTGTACTATCGCCACTTCGCCCTTGAAACATATAACACTCTGGGCCTTTATGAGGACGCGCTCCGTTTCGGTGACGGTCTGCTTCAAGTCGCCCAGGAACATTCTCCGGCGGACATACGGCTGCAATGGTCCATCGTCGTCAAAATGCTTATGTGCTACATGGGGCTTGGCGATGGAGTTGAAGGATTGCGCCTTGCACTTGGACCCGCCCTCGAGACTGCCCAAAAAGGCCAGAAGGTGTGGCAGGGACGCCTCTCATATCTCATCGCGATGTTCTATGCGAGATACAGCAAGCCGCGAGACTACGCGAGTGGAGTCGAGTGGCTGGAGAGGGGCTTGCAGGAAATCGCCGGCGCCGGACTGCCTGAGGACGAATTCCATTTCGAAAGTGTCTTTAATCGGAATGGCCTGGCGATGGTCCGTACCTTTCAAGGCCGGCATCTTGAGGCGATTGAGTTGTGCAGCACCGGCCTGGCCCGTCTCAACCAGCACTTAGGGGCCGAACAGCATCTGCTGCACCGGTCCATCCTGGTATATAACATCGCCCAGGTGTTTGTAGCTATGGGCAAACAAGCGGAAGCGCTCAACTACTACTCTTCCGTGATCGAAATGGATCCAAACTACTCAGAGTACTACAATGAACGGGGCAATATTCATTTGTCTATAGATCATATTCCCGAGGCGCTTGCAGACTACCTGAAGGCTGTCGAGCTAAGCTCGCCCTATTTTGAAGTCCATACGAACCTGGGACAATGTTACCGGCAAATGGGACGGAACGAAGAGGCCCTTCGCGCATATTCCAGGTCTCTCGATCTTGAGCCTCGACATCATCTCGCATTGGCAGGACGAGCCCAAGTGTATGATGCGTTGGGCATGGTCGAGAAAGCCATCGATGACTACTCGGCAGCGTTAGAGACAATGCCCGGTCAGTGGGACATTTTCGCGAATCGCGGAGTCCTGTATTATCAGCTCGGAAATACCGCTGCTGCCCTCACGGACTTTGACCGTTCCATTGAACTCAATCCAACAAATGCAAATCTATACGCGAACCGGGCGCTTCTCTTTCAAGCATTGAATCGAATCGATGATGCTGTTCGCGACATTGAAACGGCTCTCAGCCTTAGCCAATCCGAAGAAGAACGCGGCGAACTGCGGACATCTCTTACGGGCCTTCACGAAGCGGCCAAGGGAAGCAATGTTACCAGCGTGGGCTGAGAGGCTACGTCACTGCCCGCAAGGACCTCTCGAAAGATACATGTTAATAGGAGCTATAGATGTTACAGATGAGACGACTGCCGACGATGTTAGCTACGTGCCTGTTTGCCTTGTCTATGGCAAGCTGGGCGCAGGACAATCAGGTCCTAAAGGCCGCCGCTGGATACACGCCGGTCCTCAAATACGATCCCACTCGAGATGCCTCCAAAGACATTATCGAAGCAAACGCGGAAGCCAAGCGCACGGGCAAGCGGGTTCTTATTCAGGTAGGTGGCGATTGGGCCAGTTGGTGCCATACGCTGGACACGTTCTTTGAGACCCATACTGACCTACGGGAGCTGCGGGATGCAAATTACGTGACGGTCGATGTTAACTTCAGCCGGGAAAACCAAAACAAGAAAGTACTGGCGCAGTACGGCCAGATTATAGAATACCCGCACCTCTTCGTGACCGACGCCGATGGGAAAGTACTCGTTTCTCAGTGGACGAGTCCATTTGAAAAAGGAGAGACCTACGACCCGGAAAAATTCCGGGCTTTCTTAGTCGAGTGGTCACCGCCTCGACCTCGCAAGTAATGCTCGACAATCGCAAAGCCGCAGCTTTGCATGGTTCTCAGGCGTTACATCGTGCGAGGCCCAAATTAAGACCGGAATCCAAATGAATATTCTCGTCCAAGATCTGCGGTATGCCCTTCGTGGTTTTTCCAAGAGTCCTTTAGTGTCTCTGATTGCGGTACTGACCGTGGGGATCGGGATCGGTGCTAGTGTAGCTGTCTTTAGCGTCGTCAACGCTATTCTCATCAAGCAACTGCCCTATCCCACCGCAGAGCGAGTTGTCATACCGTGGAGGCTGGTTCCTCCTGACAAGAATCTTGGCTATGACGAGATTCCGTGGGGAATATCGGACGTCCGCCTGTTCTGGAAGGAGTCGAGATCATTCGCTGCTTTGGGTGCGTTCAAGAGCGACCACTTCACACTCACCGGCACTGGGGATCCTCAATTACTGGAGGGACTCCGCGCCTCATCGGGATTCTTCCAAACGCTCGGCGTACAGCCGGTCATTGGAAGGGTCTTCACTTCGAACGAAGATCAGCGTGGCTTTGAACATGAGGTCTTAATCGGTTATCAGCTTTGGCAGGAAAAGTTTGGCGCCGATCCAGGAGTCGTAGGTAAGACCATCGACCTCAATGGCGAGGTCTACTCTATTGTTGGAGTAATGCCGTCCGGCTTCGCATTCCCGCGCGGCGAAGAGATGCCGGGTAGCTTTGAATTTCCGCGGCAATCTCAACTGTGGGTTCCGCTTGCCTTGCCATCGGCGCCACCTTCTGCGGACGCGCCTGATGAACTTGCGGTGGTTGGCCTCCTCAAGGAAGGAACAAGCATCGCTCAGGCACAAGCCGAAATGAATGTCTTGGCGCACGAGGAAGATGTGGAGCGTCCCCGCTCAAAAGGCTGGTTCAACGCTCGTGTTGTTCCATTGACCCGACAAGTTGTCGGCAATACTCGGGAGCCCTTGTTCCTGATATTGGCCGCAGTCTGCGCTGTGCTCCTGGTTTCCTGCTCTAATGTTGCCAATTTGCAGCTAGCACGGGCCCTCGGACGGGAAAAAGAGTTCACCCTCCGCTCGTCGCTTGGAGCGTCTCCCGCACGCATCGTCCGACAGCTCATGGCCGAAAGCCTTCTTCTTGCTTGCATGGGCGGCGTGATAGGGGTGGTTTTCGCTGTAGGGGGAATTCTGTTTGTTCAAAGAACTGGTCCTTCAGGTATTCCACGTCTTCATGAGGTGACCCTCGACATCAGAATGCTCTGTTTTGCTCTAGCTCTCACGCTCGTGAGCGGGATTCTTTGCGGATTGGCCCCAGCAACTACGGCCATTCGGATCAATTTGGTAAATGCCCTTAAGGAGAGCGGGGTCCGGTCTGGAGTGGGCCGCTCTCGACATGCCCTGCGCAACGGCATTCTTTTATCGCAGGTGGCATTTGCACTTACCTTGGTGATAGCCGCTGGTTTGCTTGTGAGGAGTTTTGCGCATTTGTTGAGTGTTAATCCGGGGTTCAATGCGCAGAATGTTCTGACATTTGAATTGCCGTTGCCAGAGTCGAAGTACAAGAGCGCTGACCAGATAGCCAATCTCTATCAGCTGCTACTACCAAAGCTCCGCTCGGTCCCGGGCGTTCAATCCGCTGCCGTAGCGGAGGCGGTGCCAATGAGGGGTGCAGGTGAGAGTACGGTTATCCGTATCCTTGACCAAAAAAATGCCGATCAAGACCGGAAGCCGCTGGCCGGCTATATGATTGTTTCTCCCTCTTTCTTCTCCACCATCGGCACGCCGTTGCTGCGCGGTCGTGAGTTCACGGAAAGCGATACAGCGCACTCAATTCCAGTGACGATCATCAATGAGGCGATGGCAAGCAAATACTGGCCGGGGGAAAATCCAGTCGGTAAGCAAGTGGGCCTTGGGAGCACAAGAATTCCTCCGATGACTGTCATAGGAATGGTTGCCGACGTCAAGCAAGTGTCTTTGCGCGATTCAGCCGGTCCTGAAATGTATGTACCGTTTACGCAGAATCCATGGCCGTCGATGCTGAATATGGAAGTCGTATTGCGGACCGGAATGTCGCCGACATCCGCTGCCAGCGGCGCACAGAAGGTCATCCACTCGATGGACGGGGATCTTCCTATCGCCAAACTAGCCAGTCTCCAGAGTCTTGTGGATGACTCGCTTGCGCAAGCCCGCTTCTCGATGCTGTTGATGATGGTGTTTGGGGGGGTGGCCCTGGTTCTGGCTTCCGTGGGAATGTATGGCGTTATGAGTTATGCTACCGCCCAACGGACACGGGAGATTGGTATACGAATGGCATTGGGTGCGGACCACAAGCGTGTCTTCGCATTGGTTGTCGGCCAAGGGGTCCGCTTGGCTTGTGTTGGAGTGGCGCTAGGCCTTGCAGGCTCGCTTATCGTCACAAGAGCAATGAGGAACCAGCTCTACGGGGTCAGCGCCGTGGATCCAGTGACCTTCATCTGCGTCTCTTTTTTATTGCTCGGGGTAGCTTTCTTGGCATGCTCTGGACCAGCTCGCCGTGCCACGCAAATCGACCCCTTAGTCTCTCTGAGATCTGAATAAGCAACCTTTTGAACATTTGCGGCGAAAGCCAAGGCATCTCGGATAGCATTGCCTTGTTCCAGTCAACGTTGGAGGCTTGATGGCTGTCCGTACCGTGTCCATTTTGGTTGAGTGCTTGATTCTTTTAACCTGCTTCGCACTTCGCTTGTCTCCACCAGAGGCTGCGGAAGTCTTTGCGCCGGGCATTGTGTCAACCGGCAAGGAGTTTGGCCTGACCTTTACGCCTGACGGCAATGAGGCTTACTTTACCCGATTTGTCGCTGCGGAAAAGAAGCACCACATCTTTGAAACCGTGTGGAAAGACGGTCAGTGGCAACCAGCCACGAAGATTTCATTCTCTGAGGAACCATATTCCGATCTCGACCCGTTCATCAGTCCGGACGGAAAGCGATTGTTCTTTGTCTCGACAAGGCCTGCGCCTGGATCACCGGCCAATATGCAGGCCCGAAACATGGACATTTGGATGGCAGAGCGAGACGGCAAGCGTTGGGCCCCACCTCACTGGATCGAAAACATAAATTCCGACCACAAGGAGGGATCGCCAACTGTTGCGAGAGATGGCACTCTCTACTTCTTTTCTGATCGCGAGGCCTTGCCAAATGTCAATTCGATTTATGCTTCACGGCTCGTTCGCGGCAGCTATGAGAAGCCTGTGCGGCTGCCTTCTCAGGTTAACTCTGGTGCTTCCGATACCAGCCCATTCATTTCTCCAGATGGTGCTACCTTGCTCTTCTATTCAACCAGGCCCGGAGGCTATGGGGGCGCTGATCTGTACGTAAGTTTTAGACGGCATGGACGCTGGACGGAAGCGTTGAACCTGGGACCAAACGTCAACACCGTGGAATCCGAATACAACCCGAGTGCCTCACCAGACGGGCAGACCCTTTTTTGGGGCCGCAACGGCAATATCTATTTTCTGCCGATCTCTTCTCTTCACTTGAAGCAGCTAAAACCGAAACTATTCAAAGCGCAAGAGGCTTCCGCTAGGTGGCCACCAATTCAATGATCTTCCCAGTCAGCTTCCCATTCACAATCTCCAGCCTCCCCACGCTGATGGGCAGCTTGAACCTGCGTGGTCCGGCGCTGCCCGGGTTGAAGTAGAGGACCCCATCTTTTACATGCTGACCCGGCTGGTGAGAGTGGCCACTGACCACTGCCGCAAATCCCGCCGCGCACGGATTAAGATCAAGCGCTTGGACACTGTGAATTATGTAGATGTGAAGCCCTGCCAGGTCGGCTACGTTGGTTTCGGGAAACTTCATGGTCCACGGATCGTGGTCAACATTGCCGCGAATGGCTGTAACGGGGGCAATCTCCTCGAGCGCAGGAATGATATCGGCTGCTCCTATGTCTCCGGCATGGATGATATGTTCTGAACCGCACAAGGCATCCATGGCTTGCGGACGCAGGAGCCCGTGCGTATCAGAGATCACGCCGATGATCATTACAAGCCGGCCTCAATCCGGGAGCGCGGGTCCATATAGTCGCGCAGCGCGTCGCCAATGAAGTTGAAGGACAGCACAGCCAGCATTACGGCGCCGGCAGGGAAGAGCACCAAGTGGGGCGCGTCGAACAGATGAGCGCGTCCATCGCTCAGCATCGAACCCCAGCTTGCGGTGGGCGGCGGTACTCCCAACCCCAGGAAACTCATGGTCGCTTCCGCTAGTATAGCGCCTGCCATCCCGATGGCCGCCTGCACGATCACCGGCTGAATAATATTGGGCAGGATGTGGCGCGTCACAATGCGCCAGTCGCTTGCACCCAGGGCCCGAGCTGCTTCCACAAATTCTTTTTCTTTGACTGCCAGCACCTGGGCGCGGACCAATCGCGCGTATCCCACCCATCCGCCTATGCACAAAGCAAGGATCAAGTTGAAAATACCGGGGCCGAGAAAAGCCACAAAAGCAATCGCCAGCAGGATTCCGGGGAACGATAGAAAGGCGTTCATGATGATTACGCTGAAGAATCTGTCGGTGTATCCGCCGTAGTATCCGGCGAGAGAGCCGATGACGAGTCCCAGCAGGAGCGAGCCGGCAACCACGCCTCCGCCTACCAGCATGGAGATGCGCGCGCCATAGATCACGCGGGAGAGAATGTCGCGGCCAAGTTCGTCGGTGCCGAACCAGTGGCCTGCGCTGGGAGGCTGGAGCCTTGAAGGCAGATCAAGCAGCGCAGGATCTTTTGGCGCGATCCATGGAGCAAACAGGGCAAATAGGATGAAAATGCCCACAAGCACCATCCCGGCAGCCGCCAACCTGTTGCGGCGTCCCAGCGTGGCCGCGGTGGTCCAAGTGGTGGATAGGGCCATTCAAGCAGATGATACAAAATTTTCGTCATTACGGCGCGTATTTTGCGCCGAAGGGACTCTCATTCTCAAAATCGTGTCAAAGCGCGAAGAACTCGCAAATTCTTCATGCAATTTTTATAGCTCATGACGTTTGACCTGTTTTTCTCAGCGACCTACTTGATCTTTTCGCGTTTCCTCCGCGCCTCCGCGTCTCCGCCGTGAAACCAAGGCATAAGCTATTTGTAGCTGATCTTCATTTTGTCCACATACACGCTGTAAGGATCAGGGCGACCGTTGCTGTCCAACTGAAACGCATTCGTGAATTGGTTGCCGGAGCCGGAGAAGAACGCATTGTGAGTCATATTGATGGTGTAGCGGACGCCATCCACCGTAAGCGCGTCGTGGAAGACGATATGGTTGGCGGTATCGTTATGGTATTCGGCCAGGATGTGATGCCATGTCCCAGGAGCGAAACGCTGGAGCGGGAGGCCGGCCGATTCCCAGGTCTTTGAACCGTAGTCGAAAACTCGCCATAGATTGCGGCCGTAGTCGGCCTGGAAGGCGAAGTTGTAGATCCATCCATCCAATATCTGCTGGCATTCGAATTCAATGGCCTGCGACAGATTTTCTGAGCCATTGGGAATCAAGAGATCAAATTCATAATTCAACGCGGTGAACTGCGTCTGGACAGCAGCGTGTGGCATATACCAGTAGGCATTGGTAAACGGTACGGTTGCCGCGATCGAAAATTGCGTGGCTGAGCCATCTTCGCTGGGGCTGGGAAGATTGGGAGTCACGGAGAATTGGGCAATGGCTCCTCCACCTCCAGCGTTGCCGCATGCGCCGCAAGTAAGCCAATTCGTGGAGTCTTCAATGTTATCGATCACCGTTGGCCCGCCAGTCGGGGGCGGTGGTGTGGGTTTCGGTGTCGGTCCGGGCGTTGGTGATGGAACCGGAGCAGGTGTCGATCCGGGGGACGAAGGCGGGGAGCCCTGCGCGCTGGTGGCGGTGGGAGTTGCGCTGCCTCCACCGCAGGAAACAGATGCTAAGGTCGCGAGGATTAAGACTGTATGGATTAAGGCGGTATGCAGCAATGATCGAGATCGCCAGGGATTCAAAAAAACCTCCGGAAAATGCTTAAAGCTGGGGTTGTCGGGATTAGCCGGAGGACACTTTAACTCGAAGCGGTCACGCTGGTAGTACGTTAAAAACCTGAAGGAGGGGATTACGTTGGTTCAATGCGCGCAGGAGTTTGGAACACTAAAAAAGGGCGTGAGTCTTGCCGGACCCACGCCCCGAGGCCAGCTATGCTCGCGTCGGTTGCACTTCCCGCCTGAATACTTTTAAGGGTAGTCGCTCGGGATTGCTGGCTAAAACTATGGAGCTTATAAACGTGCTGCGAGTTGCTATCAATCGCATGAGGACGCACTAAATCTGAGGCACCGCATGGCGCCTTCGTTGAATTGCCAATCGCCTTTTCTTAATTAAAGAGTGCTGTGTGGTCCAAAAAATATAGGGAAAACAAATGTTTTTAACCAAAAATAGAAAATTCACCCGGTGAAGTAGGTTCTCAGTAAATACCCCCTTCCCTCTGTTCAGTGCGTTTGCATTCCAGGCCGTTCTCCCCGAATATGATGGCTGGTTTCGCAGCCCCCGAAATCCACCTGATGGCGCCTTTGTTACAAATTTCCGGTCTGACCATTGACTACTTGGCCGTGCGCGGAGGACGAATCCGTGCCCTTCGAAATACGGATCTGGAGGTCTGTAACGGGGAGACAGTGGGCATTCTGGGAGAGTCCGGCTCGGGGAAGAGCTCTTTAGCGCTTGCTCTTTTGCGGCTGTTGCCCGGCAACGCTCGAATCACCGCCGGGCAAATACGGTATCGCCAGCATGACCTGTTGCTCGCGGGCCCAAAAGAACTCAGAAACATTCGGGGAGCTGAAGTTGCCCTGATTTTTCAGGAGCCCGCGCTTGCCTTGAACCCTGTGCTGCCCGTGGGCCTTCAGATTGCCGATGTCGTGAGGGCTCATCGTCGTTTGAGCAAGCCGCAGGCCGGCAACGAAACCCATGCCATGTTGCGAGAGGTGGGATTCGCGGAGCCCGAACGCATTGCGCGAGCCTGGCCCCATCAGCTCAGTGGGGGCCAGCGCCAGCGCGTGGCGATTGCGCAGGCCTTGATCTGCAAGCCCAGGCTGCTCATTGCCGATGAACCTTTGAGTTCGCTCGATACAGTCACCCAGGCTGAAATATTGGAGCTGCTGCAACGGCTCAAAGAAGAGATGGATCTGACCATCCTGTTTATCACGCACAACGCAGGCCTGCTTGCCTATTTCGCTGACAGAGTTGCCGTGATGCGCCAAGGTCAGGTGGTGGCCCGCGGGACACTGCAAGAACTGGAGCAGCGTGCCGATCCATACGTGCGACAGATCATTTCGCCGGCTAAAATCCTGCCTCCCGCAGTCTCCGCTCCCACGAACAGCGAGAAACCACTGCTGCGCATATCTGATTTGAGCAAGCAGTTTCGCCAGCGAAGCGTTTTGTCGCGAAAGAAGTTTTCGATTCAGGCCTTGGAAAATATTGATCTTACGCTGCAATCCGGGGCCACCGTGGCCCTCGTAGGCAGGTCGGGCTCCGGAAAATCCACCCTGGCAAGGTGTATCGCGGGATTTGAAACGCCTGATTCGGGCCAAATATTGTTCGAAGACATACCCGTGAAGGAATTGCCGCGCCAATCGCGGCGGCAGATTCAATTGCTGTTTCAGGATGCATCCACCTCGTTGAATCCCGGATTCACTGCCGAGCAATTGATTTCCGAGCCCCTTGATGTGATGGAAGCAGTTATGGAATCAGGCGACAGATCAGAGCGTAGGGCAAGAGTGATCGAGGCCATGCGGGAAGTGGGACTGGATCCTGACGCCAGAGATCGCCGGGCCGCGGAATTCAGCGGTGGGCAACGGCAAAGGCTGGCGTTGGCCCGGGCGCTGGTGGTTCAGCCTAAGCTGCTTATATTGGATGAAGCGTTGTCCGGGCTGGACATTCCTCTGCAGGCCGGAATGGTGCGCTTGCTGCTTCAGCTTCAGTCCCGGCGCAACCTGGCGTATCTTTATATTTCGCACGATCTCAACCTTGTTGCGTTGTTCTCAAAGCGTATCTTGATCATGCACGAGGGCAAGATCGTGGAACAGATCGTGCCGGGCAAGTTCCATGAGATCTCCCATCCTGAGACCCTGGCGCTGCTGGCGGCCAGTCGCAGCCTGCACGTCCCGGGCGCCCCGGTGATGCTATGAGCAAATACTTCGCACGCCGGCTGGGCTATGGCCTCCTATTATTGTGGGGCGTTTCTACTCTCTTGTTCTTCCTTTTGCAGGCGGTTCCCGGAGAGTTTTTCAGCGACATGAAACTCAACCCCCAGATCTCTGCGGAAACCATAGCGGCCTTGCGATCGCAATACGGTCTGGACCGGCCGCTGCCGGCGCGTTATTTTCACTGGATGGGCTCCGTTGCCAAAGGAGAGTTTGGATACTCGTTTGCCTACAACCTTCCTGTATCAACTCTGTTAGGGCCGAGAATCCGCAACACCTTGCTGCTTACCGTTCCG